>JAKSQL010000269.1 GCA_024404125.1 Clostridia bacterium | reverse complement strand
TAAAGTCTTTCCGTTTTCACGGTCCTTGTCGTAAAAAGCGGTACCTCCTCGGCGTGACGGAATGGGGCAAAAATTCTGGTGTACAGATATCACCATATCGGCGTTGCACCCCTCAATAATTTGCTTTCGTTTAAGCATATCCCGCATCTTAAACCCTTTTGCGGTAGTATTATACAGCCCGCCTTGCGCCGCCCTCGTCAGCACGCAGTTAAACCCCGCGTTAATAAAATACCCCCGCAAATACTTTGCAATCGCAAGGTTAATATTGCTCTCTTTTTCCTTCGTCTCAACGCCCACAACTCCGGCGTCTATTCCGCCGTGTCCGGCGTCGATAACCACGGTTGGCAAATTGACGTTTACAAACCTTGCTTCCTTGGCTTTCACGGCGGCAAAAGTACCTATTAAAGCCGAGCAAACCAAAATAAAAGCAAGCGCGGCAATCAAACTTTTTTTAACGATAAACATTTTCACACTATATACTATGGAATAATTGATTTTTTTAGACCAATGTGATATAATTAATATCGGAATTATGTTTGATTTATTAACCAAGATAAGCATAAACGAAGCTATGCAATTAAGCCCCGTAACGTTAGCTTTCGTAGGCGACGCAGTCTATTCGCTTTACGTTAGGGAAAAAATAGTAATCACTTCGGATAAAAAACCTTCCGACTTGCAGAAGTTAACTTCAAAGGAGGTATCTGCACACGGCCAAAGCGAACTGCTTGCCAAAATCGAAGGTAAATTTACCGAGGAAGAAAACGCCGTATATCACCGCGGCAGAAACGCAAAAAAAGCAACCAAAAGCAAAAACGCCAGCGTTACCGAATATAATCGCTCTACCGGATTCGAGGCGGTTTTGGGCTTTTTGTATCTTTCAGGTCAGTATCAGCGTATAGGTGAATTATTAGAGGTATAGTATGAAAACCGAAGGTAGAAACGCCGTTTTCGAGCTTTTAAAAACGGATAAAACGATAGAAAAAATCATGATAGAAAAGAACCCTCAGGGCTCTTTAAATAAAATCTTCGCCGAAGCGCGTAAAAATAATATTCGCGTTCAGTT
>JAKSQL010000268.1 GCA_024404125.1 Clostridia bacterium | reverse complement strand
TGAATAGTAGAGATTTTTTATAGTCCAGGTGTAAAATGGAGGCGACTACCGAAGCCGTCCAACAACCGGTAAGTGGCAAAGGGATGGCGGTAAAAATAAACAGCCCGATATACTTGGCGCGCTCGATATTTTTCAGTCGCGCCTCTTCGGTTTCTCCGCTCTTTTCCTCCGCCTTATTTTCCAACTCGACAGACTTCTTTTTGAAGTGTTTTTCCAGCCATTCGGCAATACCTTTTAAAAGTTTGGTCTTTTTCATCCAGGTGATGATGGGCATGAAGATGAGAAGCAGCACGGGCGCAATGATGGTAGAGCCCAAAAAGCCTACCGCGAACGAGGCTAAAACGTTGCCCGTTTGTAGAATCATATATAAAATGCCGCCTTTAAGTTCGATCATGGGGATCATAGAGATGATAAACCCTACCAAATAGGCGTTTCCGAATACGCTTTCGAAAAAAGTTTTGATTGCGTCTACGATAAAAGACATAGTAAAATTCTCCTTTCCATCAACAATATTATACCTATTTTGAGCGGTAAAGTCAATGTTTTGCCCTTTAAAAGGAAAATAAATTAAAAATAACGGCAAATATTCACAAAATGTGCATTGACAAACGACTAAAAAAGTGGTATACTTATTATATCTTTATTTTTGAGGAGTAAAATTATGAATTATGCTTTGAAAGGTATTACCTTTAGAGAATTATCCGTTGTAACCAACCCCGCATTCCGTCCCGAACCCGGAAAGAACACCGAATTCAAGCAGGAAATTCGCGTTGAAAAGGTTATGAAGGCACCTAATACCGATAACATTTACGTTGGCGGTATTCGTTTCTCTACCAAGTCCACCCCTGAAAATCCTACCCCTTACGATGCAGTAGTACACATCGCAGGTGTATTTGAAGCTGTTGACGTTAATAGCGAAGAAGATATGCAGACTTTGCAGTATGCTACCACCAACGTTTTGCTCCCCACGCTCCGCGCTGCCGTTGCAAACCTCTTGTCTACTGCAATGCTCCCTCCTATGCAGATCCCTCTGATCCCCGTTACCCGTCTTTGCCAGCAGCCCGGCGACGAAC
>JAKSQL010000267.1 GCA_024404125.1 Clostridia bacterium | reverse complement strand
TTTGTTTAAGGATCTGTTTAACGAGTTCGGGCCCACCTTCACCTATTGCCATTGTGCCAAGGGCGCCGTAACGAGTATGGCTATCCGAGCCGAGGATCATAGCGCCGCACTTTGCCTGCATTTCGCGCATGTACTGATGGATCACCGCGAGATGGGGCGGAGCGTAGTTGCCACCGTATTTTTTAGCGGCTGATAAACCGAATAAATGGTCGTCTTCGTTAATGGTACCGCCAACTGCGCAAAGTGAGTTGTGGCAATTGGTAAGCGTGTAAGACAAAGGAAATTCGGTCAAGCCCGAAGCTTTTGCCGTTTGGATAATACCAACGTAAGTGATATCGTGAGAAGCGATGGCGTCGAATTTGATTTTTAAATTATCATCGGTACCTTTATTATGGTTATTTAAAATACCGTATGCAATGGTGCCTTTTATTGCGGCTTGCTTTTTTGCTTCCGTCATAAAGGCGTTGCGTTCGAGAACGAGTTTGCCTTCTGAATAATATACGCCACTTTTAATTAGTTTTATCATAGCGACACTCCTTATTAGTTTATATTGATTATATACTAATCAAAAAGTTTTTTCAACCGATTAAAAAGGTTTTTTAAAAAATATAGCTATTAGGTTGATTTAATTTGTTATTAAGGTTATAATATAACCATGAAAAAGTTTAATATTAAGTTTAGTAAATTTATATACGCGCTTATTGCGTTGGGTACAGTTTTTGGGTTAGCGAGCATTATCGTTACTGTTTACTTGATTTTTACACAGGGTGTTTCGCAAGCGGTTGATCCCCTTTACCCCATTTTGCAATATACCATTTCGATAGTGTTTGGCGCTATACTTTTAATAGTAGTTATCAGCTTGCCCGCCGCATCCTACTACGCGGTAGACGACAAGTACTTTATAACCAACTTTGGCATTATTAAAAGCAGATATAAGCTTGATGAAATAGAGCGCATAACACTTAACAAAAAGCAAACCGCAAAAACAAAATTAAGTGCTATTGACGGAAAAGATTGCTATACCATGACGATTACTTATACCAACCAAACGTTTGCCGTGTTTACCGTGAACG
>JAKSQL010000266.1 GCA_024404125.1 Clostridia bacterium | reverse complement strand
GGTGCTTAATCTTATCAGCGGCACGGGAAGTTCGGTATCCAACCTTAAATTTAACGAGGAAATACCCGAACTTGACCTTGCATATATGGTGCTTATGTCCTCTTTCGGTGACTGCGCGTATCTTGCCGCGATACACTACGGCGGAAGCGTTGAAAACTTTGTTGATATGATGAACGAAAAGGCGGTATCGCTCGGTCTTACGGGAACGCATTATGCAAATCCCGTAGGTCTTCACGATGAAGAAAACTACACAACCGTGTGGGACACCTATCTGCTCGCTTCCTATGCCTTGCAGAACGAAACCTTTAAAAAGATATGTCACACAGCGCGATACACCGTAGGTCAAACGAATCTTTCCGGTTCCCGCATAATAAGTACAACTAACTTTCTGCAAGACCCCAACACAAATTACTATTACCAATATGCGCACGGGGTAAAAACGGGATATACCGATGAAGCGGGAAGATGTCTTGTTACTACGGCAAGTTACAACGGTTACAACTATATGTGCATACTGTTCGGGTGTCCGGTAGATTCTTCAAGGCGGCACGAATTCGTATATGCAAAAGACCTTTTTAAGTGGGCATTCACTACTTTTGAATTCAAAAATGTTGCCGATACGGGCACTCCGCTTGCAGAGGTAAAGGTGAAATACTCAAGCGAACGCGACGCGGTGCCGGTTTATGTGCAGAAAAGTTTTGTTACACTTATGCCTATCGAGGCGGACAATTCTACAGTTGAGATAAACACATCGTTCAACGCCGAAAGTTACGATGCGCCGATAAAGAAAGGTACGGTTGTGGGAAATGCCGAGTTTTCATATGCGGGCGAGGTTATAGGAAAAGTCAATCTTGTTACAGGTGACGACGTAGAGCGAAGCACTTTTCTGTTTGCCGCCGAAAAGGTAAAGGAGTTTTTCGCATCGTCTTATATGAAGGTACTTTATGTGCTTATAGCGATAGCCGTTTTGATATTCATTATTGCGGTTATCCGTATGAACGTGGGCAAATCAAAAAAACGCAAGGTAAAATACATACCTTACGAAGAACGAAAGGAAGATAAAAACAATCATGGA
>JAKSQL010000265.1 GCA_024404125.1 Clostridia bacterium | reverse complement strand
ACGGCTTTTGTAAAGCGCCTTTGTTGCCGCGAATTTCAAGAGCCGCTTTACATTTTTGGGAAGAACCGTGTATAAGCGGTAAAAACGGCTCGGGAACGGTTTTCTTTTCAGGGTGTTCACTTTCCTGTGTTTACTGTCAAAACACCGAAATAAGCCGTTTTTGCAAGGGCAAAACGGTATCATACGAACGTCTTGCGGAAATATTTTACGAACTTGAAAATACGGGTGCCGAAAATATAAATCTCGTAACCCCTACGCACTACATTCACGCGATAAAAAAAGCGCTCGATATTTATAAACCAAAGATACCGATAGTTTATAATTCGGGCGGGTATGACAATATTGAACAACTGCGTTTGCTTGACGGTTATATAGATGTATACTTACTTGATTTCAAATATTTTTCAAATGAGCGCGCAAAAAAATATTCTTTCGCAAACGATTACCCCGATGTTGCAAAAGCGGTGCTTAAGGAAGCGTACCGTCAAAAACAAAACTGTATTTTTGATAACGGACTTATTAAAAGCGGGGTAATAGTAAGGCATTTGTTATTACCTCAGGGTACAAATGATGCAATAAATGTGTTTGATTACGTTAAAGAAAATTTACCGAATGCGTATTTTAGTATTATGAGTCAGTACACGCCTTGCGGCAATCTTGAAAATTATCCCGAAATAAACCGAAAAGTTACCAAAAGGGAATATGAAAAGGTTTTAAATCATATTTTGGAAAGCGGATTTTTAAATTGCTATATTCAGGAAAAAGAAAGTTCCTCAAAAGAATATATACCGTCATGTGATTTAACGGGGGTATAAAAAAAGGTCTCACAAATGTGAGACCTTTTAATTTATTTGATTATTGATTCACCGTTCATTTCTTCGGGTTTTACAAGACCTAAAAGTTTAAGAATGGTAGGTGAGATATCGCAAAGTTTTCCGCCTTCACGCAGTTCGCATTCCTTACCGATTACCGTAAACGGTACGGGGTTGGTGGTATGTGCCGTAAACGGTGAGCCGTCAGTATCTATCATACGGTCGGCATTTCCGTGGTCGGCAGTAAGAAGCATAACGCCGCCCA
>JAKSQL010000264.1 GCA_024404125.1 Clostridia bacterium | reverse complement strand
GCGTCCGCTTTTCCGTCCGCATATGCTTGAGCTACCGCTACCTGATTTCTTTTACGGTAGTTATCGTACTCGGCTGAAACCGAATACCACTTTCTTTTATAATCTTCTGCCGATGCAAGGGCTTTTTCAAGTTCGGAAGGTTCTTTAACCTCTTCCTTTGCTACCTCTTCAGTTTCTTCAACTACGGGAATAACAAGCTCCTCTTCGTCGGTTAAGTTTTGTTTATCGTTTGACATAACTCACTCTCGCTAACTTATTTACAATAAATATATAAAACTTTATTGACGGGATTAAACACTTTGGTAACAACTTTTTTAAGATTTTTTTAAAAATTATAAAATAATGGCAAAATAATTTTGCCGCTTGGTGTTGACTATATTACTTGGGTATGATAAAATTATAATATGCACGTAAAAAAGTTAAAACTTAAAAAGCTTTCTAACACGCGCGATCTTGGCGGTTTACCCACGGTAGACGGCAAGTCGATCAAGTACGGAAAACTTATAAGAAGCGAAAAACTTTATAATTTACCGCAGCAAACCAAAGAAGCGTTGGAGTCCTTTAATATAACTAAGGTTTTGGACTTGAGATATCCCACCGAAAAAGAGCAGTGCCCCGACACTATGCTTGAAGGATCGGAATATTACTTTTTACCCCTTCTTTGCACGGCTACACCCGGCATCACGCACGAGCAGACTATGCGCGTTACTATGGAAAAGGAATCGCGCAGAATAAAAGAAGAGTTTGGCAGTGCGGATAATTACATGATTGCCATGTACCGCATGATGCTGACCGCAGAGGAGCCCGTGCAAATTTTAAAGCAGGTCATGCGCCACATAATCGACGCCGAGGGCTGCGTACTTTGGCACTGCAGCGGCGGCAAAGACCGCGCGGGTATGGTTGCCATGATAGTTGAAGGGTTGCTTGGCGTAGACGACGATATTATTATAACCGACTACGTTGCCTCCCACCGCTTTCAGAGAAAGAAATATTTTTGGAGTAGGTTAGGGCTGGTTATTGCACCACTGCGCCGCCACTTTAAATCGATACTCTACGCGCTTATGGCGGCAAAGGCAAAG
>JAKSQL010000263.1 GCA_024404125.1 Clostridia bacterium | reverse complement strand
TACTCACATATTATATATGACAAAATGAAAAAATACAAGCGTTTTTATGCTGTTTTTAAAATTTTTTTAAAAATTTAATTATTACTATCATTTTTCCACGCGTGGCAACGTTGGTGTGTTTTAAGTTGACAATCAGCCTATTGTTTGCTAAAATATTACCGTTTTTTAAGAGGTATAGTATGCAAGCAAATACTAATGCAAATCCGCTCGGTTTCGAGGCGATACCAAAGCTTTTGGCAAAATTCGCCCTCCCCAGCATAGCGGCAATGGTAATAAGTTCGTTATATAATATAGTCGATCAAATCTTCATCGGCAACGCGGTGGGGTATTTAGGCAACGCGGCAACCAACGTTTCCTTTCCGCTTACCACAATAAGCCTTGCCATCGCCCTACTCATCGGCGTAGGCGGCGCTGCAAGGTTTTCTTTGTCGCTGGGTAAAGGCGACGTAAAGAGTGCAGAGGGATGTATAGGTAGTGCCTTTTGGATGGCGATAGTGCTCAGCGTTATCTACGCTATTTTCGCTTCTATCTTCATGACACCCATGTTGCTGCTTTTCGGTGCTACGGAAAACGCCATGGACTACGCCCGCCAATACTCAAGCATAACCATAATCGGTATGCCCTTTTTAGTAGTAACCAACGTTTTATCCAACCTGATCCGTGCCGACGGCAGCCCCAAATATTCCATGATGTGCATGGTAGTAGGTGCCGTTATCAACACCGCACTCGATCCTATTTTGATTTTTGCGCTTGGTATGGGCGTAAGGGGTGCTGCAATAGCAACCGTTATTTCCCAAATATCATCGCTCGTCGTTGCACTTTATTACTTAAAATTATTTAAGCGTATTAAGGTAACTAAGGCCACTTTAAAGCCCAGCCTTGCCATTTGTTTAAACATAGCTGCCCTTGGTATGAGCAACAGTTTAAACCAGCTTGCAATCACTTTCGTTCAGATAGTAGTAAACAATTCGCTTACCTACTACGGCAATCTTTCCGTTTACGGCGCTGATATTCCTCTTGCCGCCCTCGGCGTGGTTATCAAGATAAATTCTATATTCATGTCGGTATATATCGGCCTCAACCAGGG
>JAKSQL010000262.1 GCA_024404125.1 Clostridia bacterium | reverse complement strand
CACGTTATCAACTACCGTAACGTCGTGTCCTTCCTTTACAAGACTTCTTATAATTGCCGTGCCTACTTTACCGCAACCAACCACAATAATCTTCATATTTTTATCCCTCTCGGAAAAAATTTTACTGATTCTAAATATTATACTACATCTTTACTGATTTTTCCACTAATTTATTTAAACTTTAATTTGTTGACACCTGCGCATACAAATATTATAATTATTACAATGTTATTACAGCCTCTGCAGAACGGCAAAAGGAGTCTTTCGGTATGGAAGTTGCGACCAAAAAGAGAATAAAGAAAATTTGTTTGATCATTCTTGCGGTACTTCTTTCGCTTATATTACTGCTTACCGGCACTTTTTTCTATATGCAATACCGCGGCAAAAGTCAGTTTCACGATGAGGACAGCAACATTTCCGTTGTCAACGACGATATATCCGTTGATGAAGACGAGGATATCGTTATGTATAAAGACGAGCCGTACAAGTTGAACGAAGATGTAGTGAGCATACTTGTTATCGGTATTGACAAGGAAAGCATTGATGTAAATGAAGGATTCGGCGACAACGGTCAAGCGGATTCGCTTTTTGTTGCCACTGTGAACACCGCCACAAAAAAGATAAAAGTAATTCCTATTCCGCGAGAAACAATGGTAGACGTCAACATTTATTCGAAATCGGGCGTATTCATCGAAACAAAGCGCGAACAGTTATGCCTTGCCTACGCCTACGGCAACACGCCCGAAAGTTCCGCACAAAATGTACTGCGCTCGGTAAGGCGAACAATGTACGGAATAAACATCAGTTCATATGTCACGGTAGACATGCAATGCGTAAGCGTGCTTTCAAATGCCGTTGGCGGTGTAAAAGTAACCTGCCTTGAAACACTTAAAGACTCTCCGTTTATCGAAGGAAAACAGATGACCGTAAAAGGCGAAAATGCCATTAAGTATATCCGTCTGCGCGAAGATGGCGAACTTGGAAGTTCAAAACGGCTTAAACGCCAAAAGCAGTTCCTTTCGGCATTTCTTTCAACCGCAGGTAATCAGCTGATGAATGACTTTTCGCTCCTTACCACTTTCTATAAT
>JAKSQL010000261.1 GCA_024404125.1 Clostridia bacterium | reverse complement strand
GTTTAAAATAAATTTGGGTAACTGCCCGTTTTCACCCACCCATAAACTGGGCGAAAGTGCGGCGCATTTTGAAAAGGTTTTGCCGTAATTGCACACGGCGTACAGCGACATAAGCCCACCCATAGAACTGCCTGCAATAAAGGTGTTGACCCTATCTTTCAGCGTGCGGAAATTGCTGTCGATATACGGCTTAAACTCGTTAACAAGCCAATCCATGTACTTTTTGCCGTTGCCCTTTACCCTTTCGCCGTGGAAGGAAAAGTTTACGGGGGAGTATTCTGACAGCCTGCTATTACCGTTGTGGTTGCACTCCACCGCCGCTATTATTACGGGAGGTTTGGTTTTATTTAAATAGTCGGCAAGCCCCCAGCTTTTACCAAACGTTGCCTCGCTATCCTTAAATAAGTTGTGCCCGTCGAACATATAAACTACGGGATAACTGCAATTGGATGAGGCATATCCCACGGGCAAGTACACGAATGCCCTGCGCATCTCGTCGCCCGAAAGCGTGGGGATGGTTACTTTAAAACGCTTTACCATACTACTCTTGTTCGCCTATATTTTCAAAGATGAAGTCCTTTATATCGTCCATAACCTGGGGTGCACAGTCTTCGTTTAAAATTTCGTGACGGGCACCGTTATAGAGGGTTGCGGAAACGTTTTGCATGCCGCACTGCTCGTACTTTTTATAAAGGGTTTCAACCGCCTTGCCGTAGTTGCCAACGGGGTCTTCTGAACCTGCAACCAAATACACGGGCATATCTTTATTTACCGAAGTAATGGTTTTTGCACTGCAAGAGTCGGCAACTATTGAAAATAATCCGTAGAAACCGCTGCAAGTGAACAGCACGCCACAAAGGGGATCGGCGATGTATTTATCAACGTTTTCGGTATTGACCGAAAGCCAATCGAATTCGGTGCGTGGCTTTTCTATTTTCTTTAAATAGCTGCCGAAGGCTAAGTTATTAATAAACTTACTGCGGTGGTGCCAACCTTTAAACGCGGCGATAAGCTTGCAAAAAGCCTTGCCTGCGCCAGTTGCAACGGAGGGTTGAAAGCCCGTGCCCATGATGATTGCACCGTTTAAGTCG
>JAKSQL010000260.1 GCA_024404125.1 Clostridia bacterium | reverse complement strand
ATGCGCCTCTATCTTTTAAATATATTATAAAAAAGTGCGAAAATTGTCAATGCTTTTCGTCTTTTTATACAATATAAATTGTATATGGCAGACAATTCCTTATTTCTCTTTCAACAAAAAAACACTCAAATTTGAGTGTTTTTTTGTTTATTCGGTTAAATAATTATCACATCACCGCAAGAAAGTATATGCCTGCGCAAAGCGCCGCAAGGTCAATGAGTGCGAATATCGGGAAAAACACCTTGAAATACCAGTGTTGCGTCTTGTGACGGAATACAAACATACCAAGAGTGCTGCCCACACCGCCAAAACATATCGCAAATGCAAACAATGTGGCTTCAGGTATGCGCCATTTTTTCTTTTTCGCCTTTTGTTTGTCAATGCCCATCACGATAAATCCCGCAAGCGACATCACCACAAACACCGCCACTAAAATCACAATATACACAGTATTAGACATAGTTTTCTCTCCTTTTGTTATTTAATAATTTTAGCATATTTATAATGATAATTCAAGAACTATATAATATAAGTAAAAATGCTTTGCCTTTTCTTTTTTTCTTTCGGCTTTTGCGCAAGCACGGCGCCGAAGAAAAAGAAAAACCTAAATCGCAATACGATTTAGGTTGCTTGTGGCGGATACTACTGCGACTCGTTTAATAGCGAACCGTTGAGTTTACTCAAAAGGCGCAGCGTCAGCAGTGAAACTGGTTCGCACGGCAATTTGCCGTGTTGCATTGCAACGGCAATGCAACAGTCCTGTTGTCTACAAAAAAACACGCATTTCTGCGTGTTTTGGTGGAGACTACTGGACTCGAACCAGTGACCCCTTGCTTGTAAGGCAAGTGCTCTAACCAACTGAGCTAAGCCTCCACATATTATTCATAAAAGCAAAGAGCCGATATAAATCGGCTCTTTGTGGTGACCCTACCGAGGTTCGAACTCGGGTTACCGCCGTGAAAGGGCGATGTCTTAGACCACTTGACCATAGGGCCTTATCTTTTGCGCTTGGACAGCGTAAATTCTTTTGGTAGCGGCGGTCGGATTCGAACCAACGACCTGCCGGGTATGAACCGGCCGCTATAACCAACTAAGCTA
>JAKSQL010000026.1 GCA_024404125.1 Clostridia bacterium | reverse complement strand
TTCGTTGCAGGTATAACCGAACATCATACCTTGGTCACCTGCACCGTTTAGGTTATTTACATCGTCAAGTCCGTCTTTATACTCAAGCGAATTATCAACACCCAACGCTATATCTTCCGACTGCTTATCAATACTCGTAGTGACCGCGCAGGTATTACCGTTAAATCCCGCTTCGGCGGTGTTGTAACCTATATCGCAAAGTACCTCGCGCACGATTTTAGGTATATCGGCATAGCAGTCGGTGGTAATCTCACCCATAACCGTTACTACTCCCGTAGTACAAAAGGTTTCGCAGGCAACCCTCGCGTTTTTATCCTTACTGATAATCTCGTCCAAAATCGCATCGGAAATTTGGTCGCACACCTTATCGGGATGCCCCTCCGTAACAGACTCCGATGTGAAAAGCATTTTACTCATAATTTTTTTACCCCCATAAAAATTTAAACCGCCTAAACAAACAAGGCGGCTTTTACAGTTCGCCTTATCTCTCGGATAATCCGCAGGATTTAGCACCTTGATATTGCTATCAGGTTGCCGGACTTCACAGGGCCTTTCCCTCAGTCGCTCTCGATAAGGATTTTTTGTCTATTCGGTTTTGCAAATACTATTTTAATATTAAGGCGCCAATTTGTCAACAGTAATTTATCCCTTTATTATAGGAGAAATTTTCTTATATACCGCAAAGCAGATTACGGCATCTATAACACCCTTTATAAAGGTAAACGGAAAGTTAAATATGATAAGACATTTAAGCAAACTGTCAGCGGCGGGCAGAATTGCTTTATACATACCTATTATCACATTAAGCGGCATACCGTAAATTTTAACATAGGCAGGATACACTACAAAGTAATTAGTAACTATGCTTACCGCCGCCATTAGTAAAGCGCCTATTAAAGCACCTATAAGCGCACCGTTTCTTGTATGCATTTTTTTATACACAAGACCGCTTACAAAGGTAAATACCGCGCCGAGTAAAAAGTTTGAAAGTTCGCCTACACCCGCAGAGTTTGAAAAGAAAAACAAAAGGTGCAAAAGATTTTTTATAAGGCATACAATAACACCCCAAACAGGACCTAACGAAAACGCGGCTATTATTGCAGGCAGTTCCGAAAAGTCAAACTTTATAAAGGGCGGAATTATAAAGGGAAGCGGAAATTCAAGGCACATAAGAATAAACCCTATTGCGCCTAAAATCGAGCATACGCAAATTGCCCTTATTTTTGATTTGTTTTGTGACATAAATATTCCTCCTGCAAATATAAAAAGCCCCGTGTTTTTACACGGGGCGAAACTTTATTTTAAGTATCTTTTACCGTCCGGACTGTACCGTCGGCTTTGGAATTTCACCAAATCAACCCAAAACGGGCTCGCGGGCTATACCGCCGGTGAGGAATTGCACCTCGCCCCAAAGATTACTTAAATATTATATGCCGCTGTTTTCACTTTGTCAAGCAGGGGAGTTTATAAAATGTCGGTGAATATCATATTTTAATTGCTATGATAGCATTGAAATCTTACATGGTACTTTGCAGGTATTTCTATACTTTTAAAATTTATGGTGTTATAATAAGAAAGAATCAGCATCTTTTATTGATAAAAGAGGTTTATACCGCCTTTTCTATCTGCTTTTTGAGTTTGCCGATTATTCTTTTTTCAAGCCGCGATATATAAGACTGTGAAATACCCAAAGTGTCGGCAACCTGCTTTTGTGTGTATTCCTCGTATCCGTTCATACCGAACCGCATCTCCATTATCTGCTTTTCTCTTGCAGGCAGACCGTTTACGAATTTAAGCAAGAGTATGCGCTCATCTTCCTGCTCTATGTTTCTGCCTACCTCGTCACCGTCACTGCCTAAAACATCGGATAAAAGCAGTTCGTTGCCGTCATAATCGGTGTTAAGCGGCTCATCTATTGAAATTTCGTTTTTTCTCGCGGCAGTTTTTCTTAAATGCATAAGTATTTCGTTTTCAATACACCTTGAAGCATAGGTGGCAAGTTTAATATTCCGCTCGGGACAAAACGTATTTACCGCCTTTATAAGACCTATTGTACCTATTGAAATAAGGTCCTCAACGTTATTGCCCGTATTTTCAAACTTTCTTGCAATATATACCACAAGCCGCAAATTATGTACAATAAGTTTTTCTTTTGCCTTTTGAGTGTTTTCGTTAAGGAGTTGTTGCTCCTCGTCATTTTCAAGCGGTGGAGGCAAAGTTTCGGGGCCGTTTATATAATAAGCAGGTCTTATAAGACGAAGTGCCCTTAAAAGTTTTAAAATATATCTCTTTACACTCATTTTAATCACCTATGACCTTTGGATTTATTATGGCTTTGTATCCCTTTTCTATCGGTACGTCCGATATTGCAAGTATCGGCTTTTCAAGTTTAAAGGTTTTATTGTCGCATTTTATATACGCACTGTCGCAACGGTAACCGTCAAGCAGTTTTTTGCCCGTTACCGCAGATACGGGAATCGCCGGGTGGCGGGATTTAAGTGCCGGATTTTTCTTATCGCCGAATACCGATTCTATAACCGATTTATCAACTATCACAACATCGCTTATGCCCATTATATCTTCAAGCATATTGCCGCTGTCGGATATTGCGCTCACACCTGCCGCTTTATCCTTATAATTAAATACTATTTCAACCTCTTTTGTAAATCCCGTTTGTTTAAATATAAGGCGCCTTACAAGTATTATGGCAAAATAAAAAACGGCAAAGGATACTATGAGCACTGTCGGAGAAATATCAAAATAAACGGTAAAGTAAGTAGTTGCCATTCCTTTGGGTGAAAAACTTTCGCAAAGGAAAAACATCGCCCCTCCGAAAAGCAAAGTAACGGCTATAAAAATAACGGTGCTTTTTAAAAAAATTATTTTGTTTTTTATCGGAAAAGCGACAAGACATATAAGCGCGCAACTAACGATTTTTATTATGCTTTCGTAGGTAAAATTAAGGTCGGGTAAAAATATGTAAAGTGAAGAAAATGCACCTAATACGGCGGCAAGTACGGTTCTTAAAATAGCCGGTTTTATCTGCGAAAGACGTGATGTAAGCCGCAAAAGCAGATAGTCCGTAATAAAATTCACAAGTACCAATATATCGGCGTAAACTACCATAAAATCATATCCCGTTTTGTTTTATTCATTATACAATAAAGAAAATAAAAAATTTGTCGATAAAAGTTTCAAAAGTATAAAAAAATAAGCCCAAAGGGAAATCCCTTTGGGCTTATACTGTTATTAAAACTTATTCTTCGGTTTTATCTTCTTTCTTACCTGAAAGAATGGTATTTACGAGTATGCCGAGGATAAGAGCGGTTGCGATAGAGGTTATTGTTACCTTACCGAAGTTAAGTGCAAGACCGCCGATACCTGCGATAAGAATGGTTGATGCTACAAAGAGGTTGCGGTTGTTGTTAAGGTCAACCGGCTGGAGCATCTTAAGACCGGATACTGCGATAAAGCCGTAAAGTGCCATACATACGCCGCCCATTACGCAAGAGGGTATTGAACTTAAGAATGCGATAACAGGTGAAAGGAACGAAATTACTATTGCCATACAAGCTGTTGTGATTATGGTTACAACCGATGCGTTTCTTGTAATTGCAACGCAGGCAACCGATTCGCCGTAAGTGGTATTCGGACAACCGCCGAAGAAAGCGCCTACCATAGAACCTACGCCGTCACCGAGTAAAGTTCTGTGAAGTCCCGGTTTATCAAGAAGGTCACGTTCAATAATGGAGGAAATATTCTTATGGTCTGCAACGTGTTCTGCGAAAACAACAAGTGCTACGGGAATATATGCTACTGCGATAGATGCTATGTAAGCACCGTCAATATCCTTAACGCCTTTGAATGCTTCAACAAATGTGAAATCGGGTACCGAGATAAAGGTCTTAACGGTAACACCGTCTGCCACAAGAGCGGTAAGTTTGCTGAAATCTGCTATTTTAAGAGCATCTACATCTGCGGCATAGCCGATAGCGGTAAATATTGCCGCAGTGGCAAAACCTGCAAGTATACCTATAATAAAGGGTATAAGACGTGCCATTTTTTTGCCGTAGGTTGAGCAAACCGTTACGGTGATAAGGGTTACAAGTCCGCAAAGAACTGCTATAAGTGTTGCTCCGCCTTTTACGTTTGAGGTCTGTAAATCGCCTACCGCGTTACCTGCAAGAGAAAGACCGATTATTGCAACTGTAGGTCCTATAACAACGGGGGGCATAAGTTTATTAAGCCAGCCAACACCTACGAACTTAACGAGAAGCGCGATTACTACGTAAACAAGTCCTGCGAAAACCGCACCGAGTATAAGACCTGCAAAGCCTGCCTGTGCCGAAACAGCACCTGCAAAAGCCGCACCCATAGAACCTAAAAACGCAAACGAAGAGCCGAGGAATACCGGACTTTTTGCTTTTGTAAAGAGTACGTAAACGAGTGTGCCTACGCCTGCACCGAAAAGTGCCGCCGCTATGCTCATACCGTTACCGATAATCATCGGTACCGCTATTGTAGCCGCCATAATTGCCAAAAGTTGCTGGAATGCGAAGACTATTACCTGACCGAACTTAGGTCTGTCTTCTACTGTGTAGATCATTTTCATAATTTTTCCTCCATATTTTTCCACATTATTTATTAAAACGAGGTATACCTCCTCGGATTAACCAAGTAAATCAACCGAAATTTTTTCCTCATAAGGCGGTATCTTTACCGATATTCGCTCATTTTTTGAGGTAGGTACGTTTTTACCTACATAATCGCCGCGTATGGGAAGTTCTCTGTGCCCGCGGTCAATAAGTACCGCAAGTTGTATCGCGGCAGGTCTTCCGTGGGACATTATACCGTCAAGCCCTGCGCGGGCTGTTCTGCCGGTATAAAGAACATCATCTACCAAAACTACCGTTTTGCCCGATATATCAAAAGGTATTTGGGTTTCGTGAAGTACGGGGTCCTTTGATACTTTGTTAAGGTCATCACGGTAAAAGGTTATATCAAGTGTACCGATAGGCACTGTTTTGCCCTCTATCTGACTTATGTTATCTGCAATAATCTCTGCAAGCGGCACGCCCCTGCGCTTTATCCCTATTATACAAAGGTTTTGGCAACCTCCGTTTTTTTCGACTATCTCGTGGGATATTCGTTTGAGTGCACGCATTACCGCGCTTTCATCCATAAGTGTGGCTTTGTATTCCGGCATAGGTTGTCCCTCCTCGGTTATTGCATTAAAAAAGCCGTGGCAAATATGCCACGGCATGATAAAACACACGTATCCCGTTTATGTTAATACCTTGCCGGCATCTCTGTACCGAATTAAAAGGATTATTTTTACAAAAAGTATAATACCACAATATACTCTGTTTGTAAAGAGTTTTTTTACAATATTTTAAAAAAATTTAAGTCCGTGTCTTTCGGCACGGACTTAAACCCTCATTTATTCCTGTTTTTCCTTTTCAACCTCGGGCAGTCCCGTTATTGAGGTTAAAATTGAGAGTATGCCCGACATCGCCGATGCACTTAACACAACAAGCCAATTTACCTCGCTTATCATTGCCGACATACCGAGTGTTGATATTGCGGTTTGCGCTACGGTTTTTGCGGCTCTTATAAGCGCCGCTTTTATCCAAAGTTTGAAATTTGTTTTCATAAAAATTCTCCTATTTCAAAAGATTATTGACGATTTTTTGAATGGCCGAATAATTATATCCTGCATTTGTAAGTCGCTGCTTGCGCTCGTTACCGTTACCCCAAAGCCCCTTTATGACCTCTTTTGCCATCTGCTCATCGGTCTTTTTTGCGGGAGTAGAAGCGGCGGGTTTGCCCATCTTTACGTTTACGATGGACTGTACGGCTGTATAATCGTACCCTGCGGCAGTTAGTTTTTGCTTACGTTCAGCACCGTTGCCCCAAAGTCCCTTTATTACCTCGTTTGCAAGTTGCTCGTTTGTCTTTTTAACGGGAGTTGCAGATACGTCTACGCTCTCGCTTTGTGCTTTTACGGCTTTAAGCCCTGCGCGTTTAATAATTACATCGCTGCACGCCTTTGCAACCTTTTCGGCAAATTCGTCGGTAAGGATAATGGGAGTATCTACGGTACTGTCCATAAAGCCGCATTCACAAAGAACGGCAGGCATATAGGTCTCTCTGCATTCGCCGAAGTCGGCTTCGTTTATCGGCTTTGAGCGATTACCTTTTAGTCCCGTTTCGGCTATCATTGCATTATAAATGTCACTTTGCCAAGACCTTGTGACCTTTATATTTTCTTCGCCCGTAAGGCGATTGTAAACGTAGACTACTATGCCGCCGCCCGATCCGCCTTTTACGCCTGCATTATGGTGAATTGCAAGATAGAAATCGGCTTTGAAATCGTTTGCCTTTTTAGCGCGCTTTGATATGCTTTCATCGGTGCCGTCATCTATGCGGAGTACCGATATGCCTTCATATTCTTTAAGGCGCTTTTCTATCTTATCGCATATTCTGCGGTTTAAGATATACTCACGCGTTTCGTTTTTATCTATTGCCTTCATACAGCGTTTACCCGCGGTATTATAGCCGTGTCCCGCGTTTAGTGCAAGTTTAAACATTGTTGTCCTCCTTTTGTAAGGAAAGTCCCTTACTGTAACATAATATTCTCACAGTCACTTATTCTGTGATTGATTACTTTAATTTGTTCTTCGATTACGGGTATTTTTATTGCAAAGTTGTTGTGCTTTCTTACTTCAAGTGTAAGTGCTTCAAGTTTTGTTTCTGTTACCGCCTGAGCGGTATCGAGTTTATGTTGCAAATCCTTACCCGATTTTGAATTTGTGATAATAACTCCTATAAGCGCTAAAATTCCCACTGCAAAAGAACTTACGGCACTTATAATTGCCTCTTGTATTCCGCTCATTTTATCACCTTTTATGCGCAATATACTGCGCGGTAATTTTGCTCGGATTGACAGTGGTGGAAACCGAATACTCAATATTGCCCGACAGTTTCGGGAATGAGGGAACTTCTATATCGCTTTCTATCGGGGTAGGCAGCGGATAAAAACTGTTTTCTACCGTATACCTTCCGCTTTCATCGGTTACACCTACATAGGTTATGCGCTTCGCTTTTTTAAAGTCGAGAATATCGCATACGCTCCCTACTTTTCTTAACGGCTCATTAAGATAAATCTGAGCACAAGACGACTGCACGTTGTTTCCCTTTGCAAAACTGCCGCTGCCTATATTAGTATAAAATTTACCGCTTACGGTATCGTACATACCTATTGCACCGTCAGATTTTCTGTAGCAGGGAACGGCATCCAAAAGCAAATCGAAATCCTTATAAGCACGAACTGCATACACATACAGATTTTTGGATGTCCAGGGATTACTGCTATCCACCCAGTTACCGAAACATACGGTTGAAGCGTTACTCTGCGAATAAGTATATTCCTTTTCAACCAACTGATTAGCACCAACACCGCCACTCGGACACGCAACAAGAGAGGAAAATCCGCCTCTGTCGAATCCTTTTGTTGTATCACTTATGTAGGTGGAGGTATATCCGCCCTCGTTGTTATTATTAAATGTAATTACTCCCGATGTACCGAGTGTATCAAACATATATTTTGCATAAAGTCTGTTTGCATCGGAGAATTTAATATCAAATCTTAACTTGTTTCTGTAACCGTTTTGCGCGTCTGCCTTTATGTCTATATACTCTACCTGCTGATACGCGTCAGGCAGTTTTACATAAGAAAACGGTACGGCATATCCGCAGGGTACGAAATCTATTTGTGACGTACTGTTTACTATTGCGGGAGAAAAAGATATATCAAACGCGACTCCAGATTTCACCCTTACACCTATACGGTTACAGGTTTTGTTAGCCATAGCAGTATAATCGTAGGTTATTCTTTTTACGGCATTAAAACTCCAATAATCAACAAGTGTATTATTGTTATAGAAAATAATAAATACCTCCGAATTTGTATATGCCGCATTATTGTTAAACTGCATACACCCCGTACCGCCCCTTGAAATTGAAGTAGGTATTACAAAAGATTCGTTAAGGTTTATAAGTATATCTTTATCTGCCGTAGGGGTTCCGTAAGCACGGTAGTTGCCAAAACCGTCACTTATAATTGTAATGCCGCTTGTTGACACGGTCTGTTTTGCCGCAGGCGGCATAATGTTTACCGTTTTATCGCCTACGCTTTTTATCTCTTTAGGTGAGTAGTAAGACGGCGTGCCGGTTTGAAGTGAATTACCGTAAACAACAGGAAATATCTTTTGGAGTATTTCGGTAGTGGCGGTAAGTGTTCTTGTGCCCTGCGCAAGTTTTTGCTCAAACTGTGCAATAAGTGTATTAAAAAGCCGCATTATACCACCGTCCAGATACCAAGTATATTACTGCCGATTTCCGCAAATGAAAGCAAATAAGTTTTGTTTGGCTCAAACGTAGGTTCCGTTACAGCCCATTTTACACTGCTTGGAACGGTTACGGTGATACTGCTGCCTGACGTAAAATCTATTGCCCATTCATTGAGTTTATTGTCAAGACTTTTGGTGAATCCGTTTATTGTAAGACTTGTAACCGAAGATGTAATATGATAAAAAGTATCGCTTAAAAGGGAACGTGAAACGGTACCGCCCGTTAGTTCTGTTTTTGATAAAAAGGCACTGTCGCCCATATCACCTTTATCGCCTTTGTCACCCGTATCACCCTTATCGCCTTTGTCACCTTTATCACCTTTATCGCCTTTACTGCCTTGAATACCCTGCTCACCTTGGTCGCCTGTATCGCCTTTATCACCTTTGTCGCCTTTAACACCCGGTATACCCTGCGGGCCCTGAACACCCTGAGGGCCTTGGTCACCCTTATCGCCTTTAATGCCTGCCGCACCTGACATATCGGTTATAAAGTCGTACTGCGTATTGCCCTTAATAAAAAGTTTTGCATTATCGGGGTCGGATACGTCACCGGTATCTATGATTACAAAACTGCCTATCGCTACTGACGGATTATCATAATCGGCATTCATTTGCGATATTGAAGAATAGACCTTACTTATGGTAAACGCTTCACCCGTATCGCCTTTTTGCCCTTGCAAGCCCTGAGGTCCCTGCGGGCCTTGAGAGCCATTATCGCCTCTGTCTCCCTTATCGCCTTTATCACCCTTTTCACCGTTAAAAAGTCCTCGGTCGGCATCATCTCTTACCGACTGCGCTACCGATAAGGTTTGTGAAGATAATTCTAAAATTTGCGCATAGCAGTCGGGACTGGGCTCTAATGGGCTTCTGCCTTCCCTGTAACCGCTCTTTTGCACTGTAACGAATACCTCGGGCGCGGTAATCCGTTTAACACCGTTATTGCCTACTACCGATACGTAAAAACCCGGATATTTAATTATCTCATACGGTACAAAACAGACGTTGTCGCCTATATATCTCCCGCTTCCGCTTTCGAGCAGTACACATACGGTATCGGCATCGTTTGTAAATATCGCCGTTTTGGTATATTCCTGCCAATCGTCACTGAAAGAAAACTTTGCGGTGAGGTAGTCAACACTGTCCGCAACAGTGATATCACCGGTAAGTTTAAGTTCCTGACCGATAACTTCTGCCTTAATCATAAAGCATTTTCCTTTCTTTTGTTTTCTGCAACCATATACAAAATAGCATCTTACTTTGCGACTTTCACCGACAAAAAATAAAAAAGCAACGGCTGAATGAACACATTCAGCCGTTGCTTTTATTTCTTTTTATATTGAATTTTCCGCCGTTTGACGTACGGTTTGAACCCCTATACCTTTTAGTGCCGAAAAAGGTATTATGTTAACTTCACTTGCGAGTTCTCCCAACTCCTCTTTCACCGATAAAAGTCTGTTTTCAAACTCAGTCTTATTGAGTTTATCGCACTTTGTAAGCACTATCGCATAGGGTATATTATAATGCTTTAAAAATTTAAGCATCGAAAAATCAAACTCTGACGGTGTATGCCGCATATCAATAAGTTGAAAGCAAAGTTTTATATTTCTGCCCGAGTTAAAATACCCTTCCATAAGGTCTGACCATCTCGTCTTTTCGGAAAACGGCACCTTCGCATAGCCGTAACCCGGCAGGTCAGCAAAACGCACACCGTCCGAAAGAAAGAAATTTACCGTTACCGTTTTACCGGGGGTTTGGCTTACCCTTGCTAACGATTTGCGGTTAAATATCTTATTTATGAGTGACGATTTG
>JAKSQL010000259.1 GCA_024404125.1 Clostridia bacterium | reverse complement strand
AGTACCGCTCTGCTTACGCTTGTCCCCGCAAGCTCGATACCGTCAAAAACGGCAGCAGGTGTAAGCCCACCCGTTCTGCCTACGTTTATCTCGATTTTCCGAAGTACCGTATCCTTTTCCTCAGGCGGATACTTATATGCCACCGCCCATTTAGGATATTTCGCGGTACTTCCGAGTTCTGTTCGGTAGGAAAGATTATCCACCTTTATTACCGCACCGTCTATATCATACGGCAAATTACCGCGGCTGTTACCTATTCGCTCTATCTCGTTTAAAGCGGCATCTATACCGTTGCAGCGTTTATAGGTTGGAAGAACATTAAAGCCCTGCTGCTTTAAAAAGTCAAGCGTATCTATATGAGAAGTAAAACTTTTACCCTTAATCTGCTGAATGTTAAAGATAAACATATCAAGACCGCGGCTTGCAGTAACTGCCGAATTCTTTTGCCTTAAAGACCCCGCCGCCGCGTTTCTCGGATTTTTAGCAGGTTGCTCGCCCATAAGTTCCTGACGTTCAACAAGTTTTACAAAACTTTCTCTGGGCATATACACCTCGCCTCTTACCTCTAAAAAGCCCTTAAACTCTATGCTTTTCGGTATGGGTTTAATTTGCAAGAGATTTGCGGTAACGTCCTCCCCTACGGTGCCGTCACCGCGAGTTGAGCCGCGTACAAAACTGCCGTTTTCGTATTCGAGAGATACCGAAAGACCGTCAATTTTCGGCTCAACCGAAAAGCATGTCCGCGACATATCTATTTTTTCGGCAAAATCGCGCAGTTCCTCGGTGCTGAAAACGTCCTGTAAGCTTTCCATTTTAACGGTATGCTCTACGGGCGAAAACAAATCAAGCGCCGCTCCGCCTACCTTTTGAGTAGGCGAATCGGGCGTTATGAGTTCGGGATACTCTTTTTCTATTGCTTTAAGTTCACGTGTAAGCGCATCGTACTCAAAGTCTGCTATCGCGGGAGCATCCTGATTATAGTATAAATTGTTGTGATAACGAATTATCTTTGCAAGTTCACTCGCTCTTTTTTTGGCATATTTAAAGTCCATAAATATCTCCCTTTATTTAACATCGGAAAAATTAAAAATCTCATATTCAATATCGC
>JAKSQL010000258.1 GCA_024404125.1 Clostridia bacterium | reverse complement strand
AAGGCAGTAGATATTGTTGATGCACTTTATAAAGCTGTACAGAAAAGTAATATCAGGATTGTCAATGATAAAGTGGAGCATATTGTTTGTAACCAAAACAGAGTTTCGGGTATAAAACTTAATGACGGGGATTTTGATGCCGACAGTGTTATTATCGCAACGGGCGGGCTTTCATATCCGCTTACCGGTTCAACCGGCGACGGATACCGTTTCGCAAAAGAAACAGGCCATACCGTAACCGCACTTAATAAAAAACCTGTGTTTGAAGATTTCGGTGAAATGCTTTTCACCCACTTCGGCATTTCAGGCCCGCTTGTTTTATCGGCTTCTTCGCATATTAAGGAGCAAAAGCCGGAAAACTACTATGTGTCGATTGATTTAAAACCCGCCTTAAATGAGCAACAGTTAGATGCCCGTATTTTGAGAGATTTTGATGAGTTTAAAAATAAGGACTTCGCAAATTCGCTTGATAAACTGTTACCGAAAAGTTTAATTCCGGTGGTTGTTAAACTTTCGGGAATCGACTCAAACACTAAGGTTAACCAAATAAGCCGTGAGCAAAGGCAAAGCCTTTGCAAACTGTTAAAGAGCTTTAAGCTTACAGTAACCGATTTCAGACCGATTGAAGAAGCAATTATTACTGACGGCGGTGTAAGTGTTAAGGATATTAACCCGACTACTATGGAGTCTAAAATTATTGACGGACTTTATTTTGCGGGTGAAGTTATTGACTTGTCGGCATATACCGGCGGATTTAATTTGCAGATTGCATTTTCAACCGGATATACCGCCGGAAAAAACGCATAAAGAGGTAGAAGTATGATTTCAGTTGCTATAGATGGACCTGCCGGTGCAGGCAAAAGCTCACTTTCAAGAAAAGTGGCACACAAATTAGGATATATTTATGTTGATACCGGTGCTTTATATCGGGCAGTCGGCTTAAAATTCTTGAATTTGGGATTTGATACCGACCTCAATTGCGATATTAGCAAGGTTTTAGAAGATACGGTTTTGGATATTGAATTTGTTGACAGCGAACAGCACGTCTTTCTTGACGGCAAAGATGTAAACAACGAAATCAGAACACCGAAAGTTTCCATGATGGCGTC
>JAKSQL010000257.1 GCA_024404125.1 Clostridia bacterium | reverse complement strand
AGATATTCATAAAAATAAATATTATGCACAAATTTATGCATATTATTGAAATTTATGCATATTTAAGTTTAAAAATGCTCTCAAAACATATACTACACAAGAGGTGTAGTATATGGAATCTGTATGGAGCAAAACAAGTCTGCCGCAGTTTGAAACGCTGAAAGGCGACGCAAAGACCGATGTTTTGATAATCGGCGGCGGTCTTGCCGGCATACTTACCGCTTACTTTCTAAAGCAAAACGGGGTAAATTATATTCTTGTTGAAAAAGACCGTATATGCGGCGAAAACACAAAGAACACTACGGCAAAAATAACCGCACAGCACGGACTTATATACGGTAAACTGCTTAAAAGCGGTGGTGTAGATTTGGCGCAGAACTATCTTAAAGCGAACATTTCGGCATTTTATAAGTATAAGGAACTTTGCGCTGGCATAGACTGCGATTATGAGATAAGGGATAATTATGTTTATTCGTTTGACCGCGAAAAACTCGAAAGGGAAATGGGCGCGCTTTCAAAGATAGGATATAAGGCGGAATTCTGCGAAAAACTGCCGTTGCCGATTGATATTGCGGGCGCGGTGAAATTTCCGAAGCAAGCGCAGTTTAATCCGCTTAAATTCGTAAAATCGGTAGCGAGCGGACTCAATATATATGAAAATACCTTTGTGCGCGAAATGAAAGGCAATACCGCCGTTACACCGTACGGGAATATTAAGGCGCAAAAGGTAATTTGCGCTACCCATTTTCCGTTTATCAATAAGCACGGAAATTATTTTTTAAAACTCTATCAGCACCGCTCGTATGTTATCGCATACGAAAACGCGCCCAATGTTGACGGTATGTATGTTGATGATAACGATAACGGCTTTTCTTTCAGAAATTATAAGGATTTACTGCTTGTAGGCGGCGGCGGTGGGCGTACCGGCAAGAATAACGGCGGCTGGAATGAGATAAGGGAGTTTGCAAAGAAAAACTACCCTAAAGTGCGTGAAAAGTATTTCTGGGCGGCGCAGGACTGTATGAGTCTTGACGGTTTATATTATATAGGTAGGTATTCGCCGAACACACCGTCGTTTTTCGTTGAAACGGGATTCAATAAGTGGGGTATG
>JAKSQL010000256.1 GCA_024404125.1 Clostridia bacterium | reverse complement strand
CACCGCTTGAAATTTCTGTGCCTGTTGTTATAATTGCGGCATTTTTACTTCTTCGACTTAACGAAAGCGGAAAAATACGCGGCGATGCGGCAACCGCCATAGTGTCAAGCGGCTCGCTTGCGGTAGGAGTTATAATCGCAACGCTTACAACGGGTATGAATACCGATATAAACAATTATATGTTTGGCAGTATACTTGCTCTTGACAGCGGTGATGTGTAGATCGCGGTCATAGCGGCGGTAATAATAATCGCGCTTTATGTACTGTTTTACGAAAAGCTATTCGTATGTACTTTTGATGAAAAGTTTGCGCTTTCATCGGGAGTCAACGCAAAGTTTTACAACGGTCTTAACGCGGTAATGACCGCTGTGGTCGTGGTAATAGGTATGCGAATAACCGGCGCACTTCTGATTTCGAGTATAATTACTTTTCCCGCGCTTTCTTCAATGAGGGTCTGCAAGAGATATAAGCCGACGGTAATATTAAGCGCGATAATATCGGTCACGGCATTTTTAATCGGGCTTTCGCTCTCGTTCCTTTTTGATATGCCCACGGGCGCAAGTGTTGTGGCGGTAAACCTGATAATATTTATCGCTATGACAGTTTTCGGAAAGAAAAAAATATGAGAAAACAACATTGACATCATTCGGCTGAATAGGATATAATATCATTAAGGGGATGAGCAAATGCCTACAATTTCAATGTTTAGAGGAATTAAGATTTGTTTATATTGGAAAGACCATATGCCACCGCATTTCCATGCTTTCTATGGCGGTTCGGAAGTTATTGTGTCTATTGAAGATTTAGAAGTGTTAGAAGGTACTATGACTTCAAAACAGTTAAAGATGCTACTGGGTTGGGCGGCATTCCATCAAGAAGAACTGCGTGAAAATTGGGAACTTGCAAGAGAACAACAAGAATTATTTGCAATAGAACCGCTGAAATAAACAGTTTATGCCCGGAGGTGTTATAATGGCAAATACAGTTGAATATTACCTTTCCAAGGGCTTTGACCAAAAAGCCGCAGAATACTTTGCAAGCGGTAAAAAGCAGATTGTTTCCGTTTGCCCAAATAACGACTTTACTTTAACAATCGGTTTTAACAACGGAGAGAA
>JAKSQL010000255.1 GCA_024404125.1 Clostridia bacterium | reverse complement strand
ATAAATCAAGTAGAGTATTTTAATATGGAATTTTTCGTTTTTGCTAACCGCGGTCGCACCGCACTCATGTTCTATAACGACGACGTAAACACAATCCTCTTTTACTCGGTAATAATCGGTTTGGTTAGTTTTGCAGTCATGTATGGTTTTAAGGCAGCTACGCTTTATACCATCGCAAAAAACAACGATTACAAAAACGGGTGGATGGCTTTCGTGCCTTTCTTAAACACCTATTATATCGGCGTCGTTTCACAAAAAAATAAAATCTTCGGCGCAAAGCCCGTTTACTTTTCGCTCGCTCTTGCCATGACTCAGCACGACTTACTCACCATCCAAACGACAAGTCAAATCATCTACGGCGAAACGGTTACGCTCCCCATCGGCCTTGAACCTTTAACAACTATTCCCGATGCGCTTTTCTGGGCTTACTGGGTTGCAAAAAACTTACGCTCGGCAGTAATCACTTGGGTAGAATTTATCTATATCTTGCTTCAAGTTTCCGTAGTTTTGTGCTTCTTCAAAACGTATTCCCCCAAGTACTATTTCATCCTCGCCATCGTGTCCGTCGTTTTGCCCATTCAGGCAATTATGATGTTCACCGTCCGTCGCGGCAAAGCAACAAACTATCTCGATTATATCCGCGCCACTCAGGCCGCGCGCTATCGCTACTATCAGCAGTACAGCTCAGGCAAAACCTATTCGTACAACTACGATCCTTACACAGGCAAACCCCTCGATCCCGAAGGCGACCCCTACAACCAGCCCGAAGATCCTTTCAACGGCTACGGCAAAACTTATGGTGAGCCCGAAGATCCCTTCGACGGTTTAGGTAAAAATTAAATTTTTAGTAATTAACAGCGTGCAATTTCTTGCACGCTTTATTTTTTTGTTGCTAATGTACCACAACCGTGCTATACTTAAAGTATAAGTAAAATTTATATCCAATTGGATGTTTAATATGCTTACCGCACATATTTCGGACACATCCACGGCGGCCGGAACGGGCGGCGTGGCAATAATCCGCGTAAGCGGCTCTTCCCCGTTGCAAGTCGCCGCTAAAATGTTTGCACCCACTGGTGGGGTAAGGGTAGAAGATTTTCAGCCCAACTTTATGTACA
>JAKSQL010000254.1 GCA_024404125.1 Clostridia bacterium | reverse complement strand
GCTGCGATTTCAAAGTAGTTGATTCCGTATGAATGAGATATATCTCCGCGCGTAAATCACGGACTTGGAGCATCGGATATAGTAACCGCCCAGTACACTACGGATGATATGAACCATGCTCACGCGTGGATTTCGGCACTCGAAAACTGGGTAAAGATAACATTCTGACGGAGAAAACAATATGCTTGAAAAAACACTTATTTTAAGCAACATAGATGATGTTAAATCTTTTGTGGAACTTGCAAATACCAAGGATTACGATATAGAGATAATGTCGGGCAAATATGTGGTAAACGCGAAATCGATAATGGGTATTTTCAGTCTTGACCTTACAAAGCCCGTCGTTATGGTGGCGCATTGCGGTGAAAAAATAGCGGAAATTTCCCGTCAGGTAGAAAAATATACAATAGAAGCAAAGCAGAAAAAGGAACAGTAATATTTATGGATATCGTAGAGATACGAAAAAAGGTTATAGAAAAAGAATTTTGCAATATGAACGACCGCCAGTTTGAAGCGGTAACTACGGTAAACGGACCTTTGCTTGTACTTGCGGGTGCGGGCAGCGGAAAGACCACCGTGCTTGTAAACCGTATTGCAAACCTTATAAAATACGGTAACGCGTATCAAAGTAATGAAGACTTTGCGTATAAAACGCAAGATATTGAAAGCGCCCGTGACTTTTTGGAAGGCAGAAGCGAAACATTTTTTTCGCCATGCTTTTCGGTAGATGCGCCGAAGCCGAGGGAAATACTCGCCATCACCTTTACCAATAAGGCGGCGGATGAACTTAAAAACCGTATAAACGCGAAACTCGGTGAGGGCGCAGAGGGTATCTGGGCAGGCACATTCCACAGTATTTGCGGAAAAATATTGAGAAGTAATGCCGAGCAAATAGGTTATACTCCGCATTTCACGATTTACGATACCGACGACCAGAAGCGCGTAATAAAAGACATAATAAAGCAAAATAATTTAGACGAAAAAATGTATCCCGTAAAAGCGGTGCTTACTACAATATCGCACTGCAAGGATGCTCTTGTAACGGTAGAGGAGTTTGCAAAAACCAATGAATCCGATTTGCGCCTTAAAAAGATAGCGGAAATCTATAAGGAATATCAGCGA
>JAKSQL010000253.1 GCA_024404125.1 Clostridia bacterium | reverse complement strand
CTTTTCGACCAATCATCAAGCCCCGCGGCGGCTGATTTAAATTCGCTTTCGCTTTCACGAATTGCACGGTTTGCCTGTGCAAGTCCTGTTTTAAGGTTTGTTACGTCAATACTAAACGACGCACCGAGCCTTTCTTCTGCCATTTAAAACCACCCCCCTGTTGCGGTCTTATCATTAACGCGTATGCGTTCTTCTTTCTTTCCTTTGTGCTTAATAGACGCTTTTTTATTTTCTTTATTGCCTTCTGTCGCGCCTAAAACAACAAAATAGTTAATAAGCAAAATTACGTCGTCTATATCTTGCGCCATAACTTCAAAAATTGAAGAATTTAAATTTGTTGCAAGCGTAACCGTTGTTCTCATTAACTCTATAAATATGCTTGTCGGGGCGGTATTTAAACCGCCCCCGTTTAGTTTTTTACTTCACCTGCGCCCGTGCCGCCATTTGTGCCTTTAATTGCGTTTGCTGAATGCATTAACTGTTTAAATGTATTCATAACGTCGTCATAATCGGCGTTTTCAAGATCTGCGTCGGTTAAGTCGGGGAAAATCTTCTTCATAAATGCGTTAATCAGTTCAAACTGTTCTGCCGCAGATTTTTTTCCAAGACTTTCTTCAACTTCAATCGCCTGCATAAAAACGCCCCAACGCACTTTATCGGTTTCAAAGTGTTTTAATACTTCGTCATTCGCGCCGTATGTGTTAAGTTCAAAACGTGCCATAAAATTATTCTTCCTTTCCCGCCTGTTTAATTATCTGATCTGCATAAACGCTTGCGCCTGCAACAAGAACGCCCTGCGTAAATGCTGTAAATAAGGCTGTTGCAACCGCCTGTGCGCCGCTTATCGGCTCAACTGCAAATAAGTATATACCCGATAAAACAACGCCTGCTGCGCCTAAAATAAGCGGGATATGCTTATCTGCAATATTGCTTTTCTTTATTGCTTCGCCGATAAGATAAAGAACGGGAATTAAAATTAATAATTCGGGCTTGATATAATTTTCAAAATCCATATTTTATTGCTCCTTTCGCAGCTATGTTTCGATTATGAATGTGTTGAAACAACTGTAACGTTGCCGTTTACTGTATGAGTATTACCCGAAGTAAACGCCGAGCCATTAACTG
>JAKSQL010000252.1 GCA_024404125.1 Clostridia bacterium | reverse complement strand
CCACTGTGTAATTTCCTGTTCGTCATTGGGAATATAGTCATCGTGCAGACGGATTAACTCACTTACCCGTTTTACGGTAAAATTATCCGCCTTTAAGCTTTTTAAAATTTGCGCCGCCTTTTCGGCACCCGCCGGGGCGTGACCTTTAAAATGCCCCGTACCCGTTTCATCAAGATAAAATTTATCCGGCTTGGCACAGTCGTGAAGCAAGGCGGCAAGGCGCAAATGAGGTACCGGCTCTATTGCGTCCACAGTATGGCTTGTGTGGGTATAAACATCATAAGCGTGAAACTTTGTGTATTGTTCATACCCCACGCAGGGGGCAAGCTCCGGGATAATTGCAGTGATTACAAAATGATATTCTCTGAGTATTTTTCCTGCAAATTTGCCGCAAAGCAGTTTTTTAAGCTCTGCATACTGCCGCTCCCTTGATATGTTTTTAAGCAGATGAACACAGCTTTTCATTGCAAGAGCAGTGTTTTTTTCAACCGAAAAGCCCAAAACGGAGGCAAAACGCACTCCACGCAGTATGCGCAGGGCATCCTCCTCAAAGCGTTTTACCGGGTCACCCACACAGCGGATAATTTTGTTTTTTATATCTTCAATGCCGCCAAAGGCATCCACAAGTCCGTCTATTTGGTTATATGCCAGCGCAATAACCGTAAAATCACGCAGGGAAAAGACGTACTTTATCGGGATGGCGGTTATCAGTATAACCCTCCTCCTTACGGAAGGTGGTTATCTCCACCGGCTCACCCTCAACAATTACCGTTACGGTGCCGTGTTTTATACCGGTTTCCACCACAGTGTAACCCGAAAACACCTCTTTCACCTGCTCCGGCAGTGCAGATGTGGTTATATCCACATCTCCTGGCAAAATTCCCATTATACGGTCACGCAAACATCCGCCTACCGTATAAGCCGCAAAACCGCTGCCGGAAAGTTTATCCAGTACGGTTTTTTCGGTTTTGCTCAAATATATTTTAATATTCTCCATTTAACACACCGTTTTTCATTATACAGCCTTTCTGCAAAAAAGAAAAGATGTATATTTTCTTCTCTAAGCGACCGGTATTTTAATTTTTTTCGGCTTTGTTTTGACAAAAATCACCGCTCCGGATGGGTATAATTTTTATATAT
>JAKSQL010000251.1 GCA_024404125.1 Clostridia bacterium | reverse complement strand
ATGCTAAAAAAATGGGTGTTCCGATAAATAAACTTATCTGCGCATCAAACTCAAATAACGTACTTACCGACTTTATAAACAGCGGTACTTATGACCGCAACCGTAAGTTTTATACTACAATTTCGCCCTCTATGGATATACTTATTTCGAGCAACCTTGAAAGACTTATTTTTGAACTTTCGGGTAATGACGATACATTTGTCAAATCCGTTCAAAACAGTCTTTCAAATACAGGTACTTACACTGTACCCGATAGCATAAAAGAAAAGATAAAGGACTTGTTTTATGCTGATTTTTGCAGTGATGAAGAAACCCTTGACACAATAAAATCCACCTTCTGTAACTACGGTTATCTATGCGATACTCATACCGCGGTGGCTTTGGGTGTTTACAATAAGTACGTTAAAAATACGGGTGATAAATTGCCCTGCGTTATTGCTTCTACCGCATCACCTTATAAGTTCGCGAAGGACGTACTTAAAGCGGTATCCGACGAAAAAGCAGAAGGAAATTTTGAAACAGTATCAAAACTTTCCGAAGTCACAAACACAGAAGTGCCGCTTCCGATTAAAAGCCTTGAAAACGCAAAGGTGCGCTTTAAGGAAGTATACGAAAAAGAAAAAATTGCAAGCGCTGTCTTTGACAGTTTAAAAATATAAGAAATATCCGACTCGTATGAGTCGGATATTCTTGTGAAATAAAAATTATTTTCTTGACTTAAAGGTATCGCAACAAGTTTCGCTGCAACAGTCCGCGGTGCAGTTACCTACCTGAATTTTACCAGCGGAGCAAGAATTGTTCATAGTGTGATAAACGCAGTTTTCAACTGAACAGTTGATACAACTTTCTGTTTTACATTCTGACATAATTTTCATTTCCTTTCCGGCTTTTAAGCCGAAATTATTATTTGTAATATAAATTATTTTATTCAAGGCGGTGAAAAAATGAATTTATTTGCAATTTCGGATTTACATTTGTCTTTATCGAGTGAAAAACCGATGGATGTTTTTCGCGGTTGGGATAATTATACCGAAAGAATTTCAGCAAATTGGAAAAGACTTATAACCGATGATGACGTTGTAATAATTCCCGGCGATATTTCCTGGGCAACCGATTTAAAAGAAGCAAAGTCCGACTTTGA
>JAKSQL010000250.1 GCA_024404125.1 Clostridia bacterium | reverse complement strand
TATATGTGTGCCGGCGCAATAGCGGCTTCGAGAATATCAACCCTTGTTTTCGGCAGTTTTGATACGCAGATGGGTTGTATCGACAGTAAAGCGCGGGTCTTTGATGTTTTTTCCGATAACAAATGCGAAATTTTTGCAGGCATCAGGCAAGACGAGTGCGATGCGCTCATAAATACCTTTTTTAAGGCGGTGAGAAACGGTGATTGAGAGTATTCGCGGTATGATTTCAAACTGCGGAATAAAAGATTTTGCGTTTTTGCCGTTTGATGCGGTAAAAAACGACCTTTTGGACTGCCGCGCCAAAAACCGACTCCCAAAAGAAGCAAAAACGGTAATAATCTGCGCGTTTCCCTATAAGGTAAAGGAAGAACCGCCCGAAAACATAAGCAGGTATGCCGCAGTTCCCGATTATCACTATGTTTTGAAGCAATACCTTGAAAACGCGGCATTTTCGCTTTCCTGCGCGTTTTGTGATAACGAATTTGAGGTTTTCATTGATAATTCGCCGATAAAAGAGGTAAATGCCGCCGCAAAGGCAGGGCTCGGCATTAAGGGTAAAAACGGACTGCTCATAACAAAAGAGTATGGCAGTTTCGTCTTTTTGGGCGAAATTGTGACCGATTTACCGCTCGAATGTACCGAAAAAGAAATTACATACTGTGAAAACTGCGGCAAATGTCTTGAAAGGTGCAGGGTAGGACTTAATAAGGACAAATGCCTTTCGGCAATAAGTCAAACAAAGGGCGATTTAACAGAAGAAGAACTTTCTGCTTTGAAAGAAGAAAAGATTTTATGGGGTTGCGATGCCTGTGCGGAAGGTTGCCCATTGAATGCAAAGGCGAAAATTACCTATATAAAGGAATTTTTAAACGGTTACAGAGATAAATTTGAAATAAACGAGAACATTCGCGGCAGAGCATACGAGTGGCGAGGTAAAGAGCCGATAGCAAGGAATTATGTAAACCTCTTTGGCAAAACGTAGGGGAGGGTCTCCGCGCCCTCCCGAGCGAGAGTGGAGTGTGGAGTTAGGAGTGTGGAGTTAAAGGAAAAACCATATTGATATACCGTAGGGAACGGGCTTGCTCGTTCCGTTTGAAGTCCGCGCAATAATAACAGGAAAACACAGTTCTCCCCTACAACCCCATC
>JAKSQL010000025.1 GCA_024404125.1 Clostridia bacterium | reverse complement strand
CACGGATTTCATCAATCAGCTTTATCATTCTAGGCACAGTAACCGCAGGTGACAGTCTTTCCAAGCTTGCTGTTTCAACCAAGATTTATTACAATGCTTCTTCAAGCACCCACGATTTCGGCGATTGGATTAACTGCCTTGACGGTCACCACAAGCATTTCTGCAAGAACTGCGGCGCTTGTGAGGTCTTTGAGTGCGAATACGATCACGAAACACATTTGTGCATCTGCGGTGCAGTTGACCCCAATATGAAGCATCCGTTTGATATTGACGTTGACGAAACCACCAACGTTCGCGGTTTCTGGAAATTCAATTTCAAGTCTTTCGCTACTAAAGTAATTATTACCGACAGTGAAAACAACTATAAGATTGAAATCTCCACCAACGGCGGCGACACTTGGACCGAGGGTGATACCGTTACATCTTATATATCTATTAAATACTTCCTTATTAAAGTAACCAACACCGAAACCGGTGCAGTATACTTCTTCAAGTATGATAACGGTAAGATTATTTCAATCTACGATCCGAATCTCCACTAATTTATAACTGTAACAAAAGCGGGCAGAATTTCTTCTGCCCGCTTTTTTGTTGCTTTAAAATTTAATTTTGTTCTTTATCTTTCTTTGCCTTTAACTTTTCTATACAGTCATTGCAAACGGTATGACCCTCGTACTCTATACAGTCCGCAAGGTTATTGCAGAATATGCAGGTGGGTTGAAATTTTCTTAAAATGATATTCTCACCGTCAACATAAATTTCAAGACTGTCAACATTACTTTTAATTTTAAGTTGCTTTCTTATTTCGTTGGGTATTACAACTCTGCCCATTTTATCAACGGGTCTTATCATTCCGGTAGATTTCATATCAACACCACTCTTACATATTTTTAAGTTCTGCTATACTGTCATTTATCATTTTGATTTTATCAAGTGCCTTTAACAGTCCCTCGCGTTGTTGCGCTACCACCGCTTCGGGTGCTTTTGCAACAAATCCCGCATTGTTTAATTTCTTTTCAAAGAACTCTTTATCCTCTAATGCTTTTTTCATATCGCGGTCAAGGCGCTCAAGTTCCGCACTTATATCAACAAGTTCTTTCATAGGCATATAAACTGTAGCACAGTCGGTTACAACCCTTACGTTACCGTCAGCGCTTTCGGGCTCTTTGGTTACAACCTCGCTTGCAAATGCAAGACGACATATATAATTACTGCCGCTTTCAAATATATCCGAAAACTCAGAAGAAATATATACCTTTGCTTTCTTTGAGGGAGGTACGTTCATTTCGGCTCTGCGGTTACGTATTGCCTTTATTACCTCCATAACCTTTTCAAAGTCGCTCTCCTCTTTTTCGTAAGCGTACTTATCGGTATACTCGGGCCACTTTGATGTCATAAGCACTTCGCCGTTATGCGGCATACTTTGCCAGATTTCCTCTGTTATAAACGGCATAAATGGGTGGAGAAGTGCAAGAGTGTTCGTAAATACATAAGTAAGTACCGCTCTTGCGGTATTTGCCGCAACCTTATCTTCGCCCATAAGTCTTGCTTTGCAAATTTCAATATACCAGTCACAGAAAACGTCCCAAATAAAGTCGTAAAGTTTTGAAACCGCCTGACCGAGTTCAAACTTCTGCAGGTTTTCGGTAACAAGTTTTGTGAGTGTATTGAATTTTGAAATAATCCACTTATCTTCAAGTGCAAAATTACTTTCGTTAAGCGGGAGTACCTCGTCACTTTCAAGGTTCATAAGAATAAATCTTGCCGCGTTCCAAATTTTATTGGCAAAGTTACGGCTTGCCTCAACGCGCTCGGGGATATATCGCATATCGTTTCCGGGACTGTTACCCGTAGCAAGAGAAAATCTTAAAGCATCGGCACCGTACTGCGAAATAACTTCGAGCGGGTCTACACCGTTACCTAAGGATTTTGACATTTTTCTGCCCTGCGGGTCTCTTACAAGCCCGTGGATAAGTACTGTATCGAACGGAACTTTGCCCGTTTGTTCGATACCCGAGAACATCATTCTCATTACCCAAAACGGTATTATATCGTAGCCCGTAACGAGTGTATTTGTAGGATAATAGTGCTTAAAGTCTTCAGTTTCTTTGGGCCAACCCAAAGTTGAAAACGGCCATAATGCAGAAGAAAACCATGTATCAAGTGTATCGGGGTCTTGATGTATGTGCTTACTGCCGCACTTTTTGCAAACAGTAACCGCCGTTTTTGATACGGTTATCTCGCCGCAGTCCTCGCAGTAGTAGGCGGGTATTCTGTGTCCCCACCAAAGTTGACGGGAAATGCACCAGTCTTTAATGTTTTCGAGCCAATGGAAATATATTTTTTCAAATCTCTGCGGAACGAATTTTGTTTCGCCGTCTTTAACCGCTTTAATTGCCGGCTCTGCCAACGGTTTCATTTTAACAAACCACTGCTTTGATACCTTCGGCTCTACGGTAGTACCGCAGCGGTAGCAGGTGCCTACGTTATGACTGTAATCCTCAACCTGAGCGAGTGCTCCCTCTTTTTCAAGGTCTTCAACAATTTTCCTGCGCGCAGTTTCAATATCCATACCTGCGTAATCGGGAAATTCATCGGTAATTTTAGCATCGGGGGTAAGTACGTTTATAACCTCTAAATTGTGGCGCAGACCTACCTCAAAATCGTTAGGGTCGTGTGCAGGTGTGATTTTAACAACGCCCGTACCGAAGTCCATTTCAACATATTCGTCCGCCACAACGGGTATTTCGCGGTGAACTATCGGCAAAATTAAGGTTTTGCCTACTACCGACTTATAGCGTTCGTCGTTCGGGTTTACCGCAACCGCGGTATCGCCAAGCAAGGTTTCGGGACGTGTAGTAGCAAGTTCTAAATATCCGCCGCCGTCCTTAAAAGGATACTTTAAGTGCCAGAAATGGCCCTGCTTATCCTCATACTCAACCTCGGCATCCGAAATGGAAGTAAGGCAGTGCGGACACCAGTTGATAATTCTCTCGCCTCGGTAGATAAGTCCCTTTTCGTAAAGTTTAACAAAAACTTCGTTTACCGCCGCGGAGCAACCTTCGTCAAGAGTAAAGCGCTCTCTGTCCCAATCGCAAGAAGAGCCCATCTTTTTAAGCTGCTCTATTATTCTTCCGCCGTACTGTTTTTTCCAGTCCCAAGCACGCTCTAAAAAGCCGTCACGTCCTACGTCTTCTTTGGTAAGACCTTCTTTTTTCATTGCTTCTACTATCTTTGCAACAGTAGCAATAGAAGCATGGTCGGTGCCGGGCACCCATAAAGTATCGTAACCCTGCATACGTTTAAAACGTATAAGGATATCCTGTAAAGTATTATCAAGCGCGTGGCCCATATGGAGTTGCCCCGTAATATTCGGAGGCGGAATAACTATTGTATAGGTTTCTTTGCCTTCTTCACGTTTTGCATGAAAATACTTTCCGTCAAGCCACATTTTATATATGCGGTCCTCAACTGCTTTCGGGTCATACTGTTTTGCAAGTTCTTTTTGCATTTTTTTCATCTCCGAAAAAATAATGAATAAATTTAAAATTAAATCAAATATTACTAATGTCAGCCGCGAATTTAAGCGTTTGCAGTTCGGGCAGACAGCCGCCCGAACTGTGTATCACTTTTCAGGCGGTTTTTATTTTATAAGTCCATAGTTGCCTGACTTGCAGTGCCTATAAGTTCCTTACTGCCCGCGGCAGGCAAATTTTTTGTTCTGTAACGGTGCTCACTTTCAAGTGTACCGCTTTCGTAAAGTTCGGCAGAGAAAATTCTCTGGCCTTTTTTCTGTGTCATAACCGCTATACCGCCGTTATCTTTTGTGGATTTAAGCGGTATCGAGCCGGTGTTTACAAGCAACATTCTGCCGCTCGTTGATTTGAGCAGTAAATCGCGGTCTTCTGAAAGATACATAATTGTATGAACGGTATGTTTTGAGCAATACGCATTTATAAGTTTTTTACGGTTTTGCTTCGTTACGTAGGAATTAAGCGGTACTTTTGAAATTCTGCCGTTATCGAAAATAAATATCATAAAGCCGGAATAATCTTTTGTATCGACCATATATATCGCATTTTCGCCCTCGTCAAAATCGAGTTTTGAAGCGACAAAATCACCGAGTACGCTCGCCTTACCGTCCGCAAAATCGGCGACGCGCGATTTATAAACGGTGGCACTGTCGGTAAAGAACAAAAGGTCTTTATCGCCTGTGGACTCTACCGTTTGGGTAATCACGTCACCCTCTTTGAGTTTCTGCTCGCCGCTCATTCTGAGAGATAACGGTGTTATCTTCTTAAAGTATCCCTCTTTTGTAAAGAAAAGCGTTACGGGGCTTGCGTCTGCCTGACTTTCTTCCGAAATGTCAGAATAATCGGCACTGTCAGCCCCTATAATTCTTGTGACTCGGTCTTTACCGTATTTCTTTATTACTTCTGAAAGTTCGTCAATAATAATACGCTTGATTTTAGTTTTTGAATTCAGTATATCCTCCATCTCACTTACCTGCTTTTCAAGGTCCTCTATATCGGCAAGACGGTTTAATATATACTCTTTGTTCAAATGGCGGAGTTTAATCTCGGCTACAAATTCCGCCTGAATTTCGTCAATGCCGAAACCTATCATAAGGTTAGGCACGACCTCTTTTTCCTCTTTGGTATCTCTTACTATCTTTACCGCTTTATCAATATCAAGCAGTATTTTCTCCATACCTTTCAAGCGGTGCAGTTTTTCTTTTGCTTTTGTAAGGGTAAAGAAAACTCTCCGCCTTACACACTCACTTCTGAAAGCCACCCATTCGGATATGATTTCTTTAACACCGAGCACCTGCGGTGAGCCCGCTATAAGAATGTTGAAATTGCAGGCAAAACTATCCTGCATAGGTGTCATCTTATAGAGCTTTTTCATAAGTTTATCGGGGTCGGTGCCTCGCTTTAAGTCCACCGTTATTTTAAGACCGTTTAAATCGGTTTCATCGCGTATATCGTTTATCTCGGTTATCTTTTTCGCCTTTACAAGTTCTACAACCTTTTCGATTATTGCTTCACTTGTTGTTGTAGGCGGTATCTCGGTAATATCAATACAGTTTTGCGATTTATCGTAAGTATAAGTACCTCTTACCTTAAAACTGCCCCTGCCCGTTTTGTAGATATTTTCCATTTCCTCACGGTTATAAATAAGTTCGCCGCCTATCGGAAAATCGGGTGCAAGCAGAGTATCCGCAACATTTATATCGTTATCCTTTATAAAAGCAATTGTGGTTTCACATACTTCTTTTAAGTTAAACGGACAAATTTGACTTGCCATACCTGCGGCAATACCCATATTGGCATTTACAAGTATGGTAGGGAAGGTAACGGGGAAAAGTGTCGGCTCTTTCATGGTAGCATCGTAGTTATCAACGAAATCAACCGTATCCTTATCAATATCGGCAAACAGTTCTGCCGATATGGGAGAGAGTTTTGCCTCGGTATAACGGGAAGCCGCGTACTGCATATCCCTTGAATATGCCTTACCGAACGAGCCCTTTGAGGCAACAAACGGATGCAAAAGTGCGGCGTGACCTTCCGAAAGGCGTACCATAGTTTCGTATATTGCGGCATCACCGTGAGGGTTAAGTTGCATAGTTCTTCCCACAATGTTTGCCGACTTTACGGTAGGTCCGTTTAAAAGTCCCATATTGTACATAGTATAAAGCAGTTTACGGTGGGAGGGTTTAAACCCGTCTATCTCAGGTATCGCGCGGGATACTATTACACTCATGGCATACGGCATAAAGTTGGTCTTAAGTGTTTCGGTAACCTGCTGTTCTACCACCGTACCTGCGCCCGCGATATACGCGTCCGCTTTAACTTTCGGCTTTGTTTCTTCTGTGTTTTTCTTTCTCGGAGCCATTTTCTTCTCCTTTATAAATTAAGATATAGCGGCTTCTTCCATATAAAGATAACCGTTTTCGGAAATATAGTCTTTTCTGCCCTGCAGATTATCCCCTAAAAGCAAATCAAACATTTCGCTTGTAAGATAAGCATCCTCGGGGAGTATTTTTATAAGTCTTCTCGTTTCAGGATTCATAGTAGTAAGATTCATCATCTCGGGTTGGTTTTCGCCGAGTCCCTTTGAACGTTGAAGATTATACTTTTCATTGCCTATCATGGAAAGTATTTCCGCTTTTTCGTTTTCATCATAGGCAAAATAAGTTTTTTGCTTTGTGTTTATTTCATAAAGAGGTGTTTCTGCGATAAAGACCCTGCCTTCTTTTATAAGGGTTGGCATAAGACGGTAAATCATAGTAAGAATAAGAGTTCTTATGTGGAAACCGTCCACATCGGCATCGGTACAGATTATTATCTTGTTCCAACGCAGATTATCAATATCAAAATTTGAAAGTCCCTTATTGGCGCTTGACTTAACCTCAACACCGCAACCTAAAACTTTAAGCAAATCGGTTATGATTTCACTTTTGAATATCTTTGTGTATTCGGCTTTAAGGCAGTTGAGTATTTTACCTCTTACCGGCATAATCGCCTGAAAAGCGGCATCACGTGCAAGTTTGCAGGAACCGAGCGCTGAGTCACCCTCTACTATATAGAGTTCTCTTTCGTTAACGTCTTTACTGCGGCAGTCAACGAATTTCTGCACTCTGTCTACCATAGAGTTGCCGGTTGAAAGTGTCTTTTTAAGATTTATTCTTTCCTTTTCGCTTCTCTCACGGCTTCTCTTGTTTACAAGTACCTGATCGGCTATCTTATCCGCTTCCGCCTTGTTCTCTATGAAGTAAACCTCTAACTGATGACGTAAAAACTCGGTCATCGCTTCGGCGATAAATTTATTGGTTATCGACTTTTTGGTTTGGTTTTCGTAAGAGGTCATTGTGGAGAACGAGGATATAACGAGTACCAAACATTCTTCAACATCCGAAAAAGTGATTTTGCTTTCGCCGGATTTATACTTGTTTGTTTGCTTTATATAACTGTCTATCTGATAAACAAAAGCATTCCTTACCGCTTTCTCGGGAGCGCCGCCGTATTCAAGCCAACTTGAATTGTGGTAATACTCCTTAAGTACGTGCATATTTGAAAAACAGAACGCAACATTTATCTTTACCTTATACTCGGGCTTGTCCTCACGGTCACGACCTTTGCGCTCGGTTGAGAAAAACTGCATAGACGAAATTTTTTCTTCTCCCACCGTCTCTTCAACGTAATCTCTTATACCGTTATCGTAAGAAATCGGGGTTTCAATAAATCTTGAGCCCTGCTGTTCGCGGAAGATAAACTTCAAGCCGTCATTCACTATTGCCTGACGTTTAAGTATATCAAGAAAATACTCCCTCGGGATATTAACATCGGTAAAAACGTCAATATCGGGTTTCCACTTGGTTTTGGTACCCGTATCCTTACCGGTGTATACCTCTTTTTTAAGCCCGCCTATATTGTATCCCTTTTCAAAATGGAGATTATACTTATAACCGTCACGCTTGACCTCAATATCCATATACTCGGCAGAATACTGTGTGGAGCAAAGGCCAAGGCCGTTAAGACCTACCGAATACTCATAGTTAGAGCCATCGTTATTGTTATACTTACCGCCCGCGTACAGTTCGCAGTAAACGAGTTCCCAGTTAAAGCACTGTTCTTTCGGGTTAAAGTCCACGGGGCAGCCGCGCCCGAAGTCCTCTACCTCAACACTGCCGTCACTGTAAAGGGTTACTATTATCTTTTTGCCGTAGCCCTCACGTGCTTCGTCAATAGAATTTGAAATTATTTCAAATACCGAATGTTCGCAACCGTCAAGCCCGTCCGATCCGAAAATAACGCCGGGGCGTTTTCTTACTCTGTCGGGGCCCTCAAGTTTTGTAATACTTTCGTTGCCGTATTCAAGATTACTTTTAGCCACTTGATACAACCTCTCTATATCCATTATTATACAGAATATATTATATACTATATATAGTATATTCGTCAAGCATAAATACTGTATTTTTATAACAAAGGCGGCGGTCTTTAATTCTGACCGCCGCCTCTGCTTTTTACTTAAACAAGGTTTGTACACCGTCTACAAAATCGCTTGCCGCTTTTACAAGTTTAGCTGAGCCCTTTGACACGTTATGCTGATTTTCTTTTAAAACGCATTTACCCGCTATCACCGCTGCGGCGCCTGCTACCATACCTACGCCCACGCCTTTTACGAAAGACATTCCTTTTTGCATAATAAAAACCTCCCTTTGCAGTAGTATTATTACCGCAAAGCGAGGTTTTATTTTTACTTTTTAAAATCTTTAAACGGCGGGTGCAGTTTATCCTTATCCGAAAGTTTAATCTCCATACCTTCGCTTATAGGCCACTCTACGTTTATATCGGGATCGTTCCACATAAGACCGCCCTCATCGTTGGGATGATAAAAATCGTCAACCTTATAAACGAACTCCGCTTCATCGGAAAGTACCAAAAATCCGTGCGCGAAATTTTTGGGGATAAAGAACTGTTTTTTGTTTTCTGCCGAGAGCAATACGCCCTCCCACTTTCCGTAGGTCGGGGAGCCCTCTCTTAAATCAACCGCAACGTCAAAAACCTCGCCTCTTATGCAACGTACGAGTTTTGACTGACTGTATTGCTTTTGAAAGTGAAGTCCTCTGAGCACGCCTTTTGTGGACATAGACTGATTATCCTGAACAAAGTCAACGTCTATACCGCCCTTTATGAAATCCTCTTTCTGATAGGTTTCCATAAAGTAACCTCTGCTGTCACCGTAAGCGGTCGGCTCTACAATTATAACACCGTCAATAGAGGTCTTTGTAAATTTAAAGTTTCCCACGGTTATATCTCCTTTTTGCCGCTGTACATCTTATCGTAGTAGTTTTTATAGTCACCGTTTACAACGTTTTGGACCCACTCTTTGTTATCAAGATACCATTTCATTGTTTTCTTGATGCCTACCTCAAAGCAGGTTTCGGGATACCAACCGAGTTCGTCTTTTATCTTTTGCGGGTCGATACCGTAACGGCGATCGTGTCCCTTACGGTCGGTAACGTGCTTAATCATATGCTCGCCTACCGTAGAGTCAACGTTCTCTTTGATATACTCGATTATTGATTTAACTATAAATATATTCGGCTTTTCGTTATGACCGCCTACGTTGTAAACTTCACCGAGTCTGCCGTTTCTTATTACCATATCTATTGCTTTGCAATGGTCCTCAACATAAAGCCAGTCGCGAATCTGCATACCGTCACCGTAAACGGGAAGGTCTTTATGAGCAAGGGTATTGTTCATAATAAGCGGTATAAGTTTTTCGGGGAACTGATAAGGTCCGTAGTTATTTGAACAACGTGTAATATTTATCGGGAACTTATAAGTATCGCCGAATGCTTTTACAAATAAATCGGCTGAGGTTTTTGAAGCAGAATAGGGCGAATGGGGGTCAAGCGGTGTTTTTTCGGTGAAATAACCCGTTTCGCCCAAAGAGCCGTAAACCTCATCGGTGGAAACCTGAAGATATTTTACACCGTCTTTATACTTATCGTCACCTACACTCCACGCTTCTTTCGCGCACTGTAACATATTAACCGTGCCCTCAACATTTGTCTTTACAAATATTTCGGGATTTGAAATGCTGCGGTCTACGTGACTTTCCGCCGCAAAGTTTACAACGTAATCAACTGTGTTTTCTTTAAAAATCTTTGAGATAGCCGCTTTATCGCAGATGTCCGCCTGAACACAACTGTAATTGGGGTTGTTTTCAACACTCTTTAAGTTTTCAATATTTCCCGCGTAGGTAAGTTTATCTACGTTGATTATCTTAACATCGTCATACTTATTAAGCATATAAATGACGAAATTCGAGCCGATAAATCCGGCACCGCCGGTAACTAAATATGTTTTCATAAAATCAGTCCTCTACCTTTGATATATATTCCTTTAAGGCAATTTGCCAATCGCGCATTTCGTTTCCTACCGTACAACTGAGTGCAAGGTTTGAAAGTGAAGAATAAGCAGGTCTTTTTGTAGGTGTTTTAAACTCTTTTGAAGTGCAGGGTTTAACAACGTCTTTATATCCCGAATACTCGGCTATAAGCTTTGCAAATTCGTACCAAGTGCATTCGCCCTCGCCTGTACAGTGGTAAATACCGTATTCTTCGCTGAGAGCCAACTTTAATAAATGGTGCGCTAAATCGTTGGCATTTGTGGGATTGCCCCGTTGGTCATTTACTACCGTAATTTCGCCCTTTTCTTTTATTACACGTCTTACGGTCTTAACAAAGTTTTTACCTATATATCCGTAAAGCCAAGCGGTGCGCACTATAAAAGTTTTATCGCAAAACGAAAGCGCATATTTTTCGCCGAGTGCATTAGAAGCACCGTAGGCACTAACGGGATTTACG
>JAKSQL010000249.1 GCA_024404125.1 Clostridia bacterium | reverse complement strand
CATTGCGGAAGACGCGTTTGAAAAGACGGATATCCACATTCACGTACCCGAAGGTGCAACCCCTAAAGACGGCCCCAGTGCAGGAATAACCATGGCAACGGCAATCCTTTCGGCGTTCACTCAAAAGCCCGTAAAACGCACCGTTGCAATGACGGGTGAAATAACCTTACGTGGTAAAGTGTTGCCTATCGGTGGTTTAAAGGAAAAAGCTCTCGCCGCTTTCCGTATCGGCGTTAAAGACGTAATCATTCCCGAAGACAACCAAAAAGACTTAGAAGAAATTCCCGACAGTGTAAAATCACAACTCAACTTTATCCCCGTCAACAACGTTTCCACGGTATTCAAAACGGCGATAATCGGTATCTAAAAAACTGCTTCGTTGCGGTATAGTATGGGGGCAATTGCAAATTATGCTCAAAATCACAAATGCAAAATTCATAACCAGTGCCGCAAGTAAAGCGCAGTTTATTTCAAGCGACAAGCCCATAATTGCGGTATGCGGTAAATCTAACGTTGGTAAAAGCTCGTTTATCAACATGCTTGCCAATCAAAAAAAACTTGCAAAAGTTTCGCAAGAACCGGGCAGAACTCGCCTTATAAACTATTTTGATTTCGGCGCTTTCATCTTGGCCGACCTCCCCGGCTACGGCTATGCAAAGGTCAGTAAAACCGAAAAGGAAAAGTGGGCTAAAATGCTTGACGATTTCTTTGCCGAAAAGGATAAAATCGCTCACGTATATTCTCTTTGCGATATCCGTCACGACCCTACCGAAGACGATAAAATGATGGTAAATTATTTATACTATCAGCTTATCCCTTTTACGGTCGTTGCTACCAAGGCAGATAAGCTTTCAAAGCAAAAAATTAAACCCGCAGTAAATAACATTGCCGCCATCTACAAATGCCGATATTGAGGAGGTAATTGCTCGCTTCAATACTCCAAACGCTGACGAAGAGGAGCAAGAGTCGGAAGAGGCGCAAGCTGAATAATAATTGATAAATTTTTAATTACTTTTTTCAGTTTGCCTATTTACAAATGCAATATAAGGTGTTATAATTAAGAAAACTTACTTAAGAGGGTAAACTTATGGGAACTTTTATTATTAAAAAAACACCTAGCGGTGGTTTCAACTTTCACTTGATCGCA
>JAKSQL010000248.1 GCA_024404125.1 Clostridia bacterium | reverse complement strand
AAAGAGAGCCTTAAAGTATCAATGGAAAAGGAACTCACTTGTGTTTGGAGCAGGTCAAGAAACGAACTGTGGCTCAAAGGTGAAACAAGCGGCAACTATCAGCATATAGTTTCAATATCGGCTGACTGCGATAACGATGCTTTGGTGGTTGTGGTTGAACCCGACGGTCCCGCCTGCCATAAAGGTACGGTTTCCTGCTTTGAAAACACCGTGTTTGAAAGTGACGAACGCCACGAGTTTTCATACGAGCAGTTGTTTGAACTCATAAGAGGCAGAAAAACCGATAAAAAAGAAGGCTCTTATACGACCTATCTTTTTGAAAAAGGTCTTGATAAGATACTCAAAAAAGTCGGTGAAGAGAGTACCGAAGTTATAATTGCCGCAAAGGCGGAAGATAAAAAAGAAACAATATACGAGATAGCAGACCTTGCTTATCACGTAATGGTGCTTATGATTGAGGCGGGAATAAACCTTGAAGATATCCACAAAGAACTTGCTTCCCGCCATGTTATTGATAAAAAGGTAAAGCAGGAGAAAATGACCTGATGGATATAATAAACCTTCACACTCATACCGTGTTCAGCGACGGTGAGAATACACCCCGTGAGATGATAGAAGCTGCAATAGATGCGGGACTTTCAAAAATAGGTATAAGTGACCATTCATACACACCGTTTGATGAGAGTTACTGTATGAAAGCGGATGCAGCGGATAATTACAGAGCCGAAATCAATAAACTTAAAAGCGAATACGAAGGCAGAATAAAGGTGCTTTGCGGTGTTGAGCAGGATTACTATGCCCCTAAAAAAGCCGAGGGCTACGATTATATAATAGGCTCGGTGCATTACTTTAAATTCGGCGATGAGTATGTGGCAGTAGACGAAGATGCCGAAACGCTTATAAAAGCCGCAAATAAGTACTTTAACGGTGATTTTTATAAACTTGCCGAAAAGTATTTTGATACCGTTTCAGATATTGTCAATAAAGCAAATGCCGATATTATCGGTCATTTTGATTTGATATCAAAGTATAACGATAAATATAATTTGTTTGATGTAAACGACAAGCGGTATAAAGCGGCGTGGAAATCAGCTGCGGATAAACTGCTTAAAAGCGGGGCTGTATTTGAAATAAATACCGGTGTGCTTACA
>JAKSQL010000247.1 GCA_024404125.1 Clostridia bacterium | reverse complement strand
GCCCAGAATGAATTGAAATAAACAAGTTCATCGTAGGTTTTTTCTCCGTTTTGCGCTTCACCGATTTTGTAAAGCGTAATACGCCACCCGTCTTTGATTGTTTCGGCATAATTGTCGTGGTCAAGGCTTATGCTCAAAGCACCCGGCTCGGTTACCTCGACAATGTACGCTTCATAATCGTCTTTATTTTTTATTGTGCCGTCAATTTTACTGTTAAGTGAAATGTAAGTCGGTGTGTTAAAACGGAATGTGTCGTCATTCACCTTTATAACGGCAACGGCGCACAAAGACAGAACCGTTGAAACAATAAGCACCGCCGCAATGTATTTTAAATATTTTTTTGACGGTTTTTTCATAAAACTCACCCTGAATTAAGGATATTCAAATTAAGAATACCTGTTTTATTTTTTAAAAACTCAATAGAGGTTTACTCTTCCTTTTCAAATCGGTGACCGCAGTATTTACAAACAAGCGTACCGTTCTGAAGTTCGTGAAAAAGGTCGGGAAGATATGTTTCCGTACTTGTAATACAGTCTTCTCTGCCGCAATGAAAGTCGTGTGTGCTTTCTTCAAAATCCGGTTTAATAAGCCTGCCGGTTCTGTTTGTAACGGTTTTGAGCAGTGATGCCATTGAAGCAAAAACAAGTGTGTTCATTTCATCAAAACACTTTACTCTTGCGTCACCGTCAACGCTTTCGTCAAGATCTTCGCCGCGCGGAAGTTCGTTTAGAAATGCAAGGTCGGGTTTTGCCGTAAGCAAAAGCCTTTCGTCAAGAACAAAATTGTGTTTTCTCGACTCATACATTATCGGTGTCGCAAAAGACTCTTTTTTAACTTCCGTCATATAAAGGACATCAAGTTCGGGCAAAACTTCAAAAAGGTTGTCATAAACCGTAAAAGGTTTGTCGCGCCTGTCCATAATGTTGACATAATCATTGGAAACAGGTTTACCGTTTACCGATATAAAGTACAACTCATTCCCCTTGTATATCTTAAGGCACTGCAAAAGCCCGCGAACAAGCGCATTGTTTGAAAAGTCACCGAGAAAACCTATTTTCATATTTGAAATGTGACTTTTGTAAGACCACACGGAAGCAAAGTCGGCAAGTGTTTTTACGGGATATGCCCTGCCACCGTCGCCCGCATTTATAACGGG
>JAKSQL010000246.1 GCA_024404125.1 Clostridia bacterium | reverse complement strand
CATTGATAATAAACCAGGTTTAGCATGTTTTAATAAAAAATTTTCATCTTCAAAAGTATCACCATAAATACTTTTACCCCCAGTTCCATCTTTATTAGTAAAATCACCACCTTAAATCATAAATCCCTCAATAATCCGGTGGAATGTCAGTCCGTCATAAAATCCGCTTTTTACAAGTTTTTCAAAGTTCTTAACGGTTATAGGTGCCGTATCACCGTCAAGCTCTAACTGAATGTCACCGTAATCCTTAACGGTAATTACGGCGTGGTGTTTGCCGTATGGGTCCTTTGTCAGCTCTGTTTTCTTGTTTTCTTTTTCGCAACCGGCAAAAAGGAAACAAACAGAAACTGCCAATAATATTGCTAATACTTTACTCTTCATAATCGTCTTTTCTGTCCTTATATGGAATATACCTTACCTTACGCTTTTTGATTCTTGCCATATTAAGCTTTATGCAAAGCAGAATAAATACTATTATCGCAATTATTATTCCCGCAAAAATCAACTTCATATAAACGGATGTGAAAATGCTTTTTATTTTACTTGCCACAACCAAAACCAAATTAGCTTTAATATCTTCACCCGCTACAAGCTCAACCGTACCGATTTTTTTCTCGGCAAAAATAATATCTGCGGTGCCGAGAACCTGTCCTTTTTTAACCGGTGCATTACACGATTCTCCGTTAAGGTGTGTTTCAACCAAAACGGTTGAATCGTCAGCCTCATTCGGAAGTACCGACACAAAAGAATTTTTGAAATAAAGAGGTACGAAATCGGTTTGCATTGAAAGGTTTAAGGGCATTTCGCAAATAGGCTCTTTTGAGCTTGCAATTTCTTTGAAAGAGAAATTATTAAATGCCCAACGGTATAGGTTTGCACTTTCCAAAAATTCATATCTTCTGTCGGCTTTTCCGGGACATCCCATAAGTATACACATATAAGTGTATCCCTTATATGAAGCGGTGCTTACAAGACAGCGTCCCGCTTCATCAGTATAACCGGTTTTAACACCTTTTGCATACTGATAATAATAATTTGTAGCCGTATCTTGCAGGAAATTGGTGGTGGAAAGTGTCCTTGCACCCGACATATTTGTTGCCGGCATTTGGTATCTCGGCGTTTCGCAAACTGTTTTAAATGTATCATTTTTGAGTGCATAT
>JAKSQL010000245.1 GCA_024404125.1 Clostridia bacterium | reverse complement strand
TGGCAATATCCACCCGCAGTTGCTCGATATTAGCTATGTCTTCGGTCTTCTTATACGCGGCACCGAACATTTCCTTTGCGGTATTTAAAGTATTCTCTAAATCCATAACTGCCTCCTAATATATCGGGTATTTTCGGTAAAACTCTGTTATACCCTGCTTTCTGTCGGTCATTTCTTCAAATCTCGATATGTATTCATACGGGTATTTGAAATTGAATATGCGGTCTATATAATTTCCGTGCGGTTCGCGCAGTTTTGTAACTGCCGACGCTCCGCAGGCAAGTATAGTATGAGTTTCATCCATTATATACACATTGTAAAGTCCTTCAAATCCGTGCTTTGCATATCCCACATTTTCGAGATTGCCTACGGTCTTGCTCTGCCTGTACATATAATACGGGACTATACCGTTTTCGCTCACACGGGTACGTGCAAAATCTACCATATCGGAAGCGACTTTGCCCGCTTCAATTTCGGGATATTCGCCGCTGATACTCATATACGATGCTCTTTTCATAGAAAGTGAGTGAACGGTAACACTTTCGGGTCCGTAATATATTACCCTTTCGACCGTACTTTTAAAACTTTCAAAAGTATCGCCGGGGAGTCCTGCGATAAGGTCCATATTTATGTTTTCAAAGCCGAGTTTCCTTGCAAGCACAAAGGCTTCTGCCGCTTGCTGTGCTGTGTGATTTCTTCCGATTGCGCGCAGAACATCATCATTAAGCGTTTGCGGATTTATACTTATTCTGCTTACACCGTTTGTTTTTATCGCTTTGAGTTTTTCTATTGTTACGGTATCCGGTCTTCCCGCCTCAACGGTAAATTCGCGCACATTTGACATATCAAAATTATCTCTTACGGTTTTAAGCACCGTATCAAGTTGATTTGCTTCAAGTGTGGTGGGAGTGCCGCCGCCCATATAAACCGTTTCAAGCCGCAGTCCGAGTTTATTTGCTATCTCTCCCGTAATTTTAAGTTCTTCGCAAAGCAGTTCCACATAACGCGGTATTATATTTTTCGCCTTATCTACCGAATGGGAAACAAACGAACAGTACGAACATCTTGACGGGCAAAACGGTACCGAAAGATACAGACTGAACGATTCCGGTCTTGAAAGCGAAGTTATTGCCTTCTCACCCGAAACGGCGCTTTCGCAAAGAGATA
>JAKSQL010000244.1 GCA_024404125.1 Clostridia bacterium | reverse complement strand
ATGAAGACTCCCAGAGAGCGTCAGATACCCTACGTGTTCATTAAAGAAGATTTACAATAGCAAAACAACTTTCAAAAAACCGAAAAAGGCTTCGTTTTAACAAAAATACCGCCAATAAATTGCTTTTAAATGCCGTAAATACATTATCAAATGCAAAATCCGTCCATGACGATTTAGAGCTTTGCTACCGAAAGGCGATGGATTTTGAGGCACTCACAAAATTTGCGACGGAATTTGAAAAGAAAATTTTCTAATGTAAAAAAGCTCGGCACAAAGCCGAGCTTTTAATTTTATAAACCAATATACGGTGCGGGATTTACACGTGTACCGTTCACCATTACCTCAAAATGCAGGTGGTTACCGGTAGCACTTCCGGTGCGTCCTACAGCGGCGATAACATCACCCTGAGAAACTTTTTCGCCATAGCTTACAAACAGTGAGCTTGCGTGTGCATAACGTGTCTGAAGCCCGTTTCCGTGGTCAATTATAACACTGTAGCCGTAAGCACCGTCCCAACCGGAAAAAGATACAGTACCGGATGATACGGCATAAATTGATGTTCCCTTATCGGTTGCAAGGTCGATTCCCTTATGACCTCTTCCGTCACCCCAATAAGCCGAAATATTAAAGCTTCTGCTCGGTAACGGCAAAATGAAACCGTTGGATTTCATTATGGATTTTTCACGTGAAGATAATTCAGCTTTTGCCGTACCCTGCTCAATAATCTCTGTAACCGGAGCGGAAACAGTTTGATTGGATTCAAGGTTATAATAGGTTTCAACACCGTTTAAGGTTTCAAAAACCTCAGTTTTGCGGTTTATACCGTTCTGTCCCTTGGTTGCCACTTCAATATATCCGAGAGGCTGTTTGTTTGTTTTTACGGTTTTCGTGTTGTAAGGAACTGAAACATCCGTTATCTTTTTCACATAAGTCTTAACCTCAAGTGAGTTTACGGTATTTTCAACATCCTCGGCACTTGAAAGTGCATTTTTTAAGCGATAGTTTTCGTTAAGCTCAACTTTTTTAACAAAGCTTGAGCTGTTCTCGGCACCCTCAACATAATATGCTTCAAGTCGGGATTTAATAATATTATTAAGCCCTTGGCTTTCATAGCACAGAACCGTCTTTCCGTCTATTAAAAGGTCGCACACCTTAACAATATCTTCAGTATT
>JAKSQL010000243.1 GCA_024404125.1 Clostridia bacterium | reverse complement strand
CTAAGGTCATCTCCGGAACGGTGGCGATGGTATCACTTTCCTCGCCTTGAATGGAGGTTGCCAAAACTTTTTCAACCTTTACGGTATGCGGTTTGGATACTGCCTCACCGCAACGGTCACACGGTGCCTCATACGAATACTTGATTTCAAGATTAAGCAAGACCACACTTGCCCTATTAGATATATTGCCTCTTACGGTAACGGGATTTTTGAGCGGAAAACAACCCGAAAACTCCAAAGACGACATATCAAGTTCGCACTCTATCTGCAAGGGTACATTATCCCCCGCAAAGATACGTTTTAAATCAAGTACCATCTGTTGCACCTCTTGGTGTCTCGTAAAACGTCACAAAGGATATTATAAATATATATATATACTTTGTCAAGCAAAAAATACAATTATTTAAACATTTTGGCAATAACGGGAACAAATTCCTTTATTACCGTATCGGTGGTATTAACACAAAGGTCGTAGTTTTCCTTTACTCCCCACTTGTTACCGGTATAGTATTCATAATACTTTGCACGGTTTTTATCAATATTTAAAATTTTCTTTCTCATCTGCTTGGCGTTTAAGTGCTCGTCTTCCTTCTGCTTTGCAAGGCAACGGTTTACACGGCTATCCAAGTCAGCATGAACGAAAATGCGGTACGGCTTGATATCCTGCAAAATATAGTCAGCACAACGGCCTACTATTACGCAATCGGATTTGCCCGCAAGTTCTTTTATTATTTCATCCTGAGCTGCAAAAACGCTCTGGAAACGTCTTATCGCATAATCATCAATATATGTAAGACTGTGACCTACCGTAATAGGATAAAGGTTATGCGGCTTATGGTCGATAACCTGCCTTACATAATCTTCAGACAGTGAAGTATGCTTTGATATTTCGGTTACGATTTCTTTATCATAATATTCAATAGAAAGTTCCTCCGCAAGTCTTCTGCCGAGCTCTCTGCCGCCGCTTCCAAATTGACGGCCTACTGTAATTACTCTACCCATATAGCGCCTCCGAAATTTTTTTGATAGCATATTATACCATATTTATATAAATATGTCAATAAAGCCCAACAAATTTTTATAAGTCTTCTGTAGGTTTACAATTGATGTGTTACAGTGTGAATAAAAAGAGTGACGAATAGGACTCCATGTGTTACAGTTAAGTTGCAGACAA
>JAKSQL010000242.1 GCA_024404125.1 Clostridia bacterium | reverse complement strand
CTACCTACGTAGGCGCAGGCACCTTTAATCTTGAGGTAGGCGATAACGTTCATACCGTTTCGGTAACCGCGGCGGACGGTAAAGCCAAAAAGTCCTATACCGTAACGGTAAGAAGACTTACCGAAGAAGAAACCGCAGAGTATGAAAAGTTACAGCGCGACAGCGACCCGCTTCTTATAAGTGTTGACGGTAACGATTACCACCTTGTAAAAGATATATCGCCCGATAGCATTCCTACGGGATTTACACTTGAAAAGTTAACAAGACGTGAAACCGAGATATGCTATTTTAAAGATAACAACGGCGAGTATAATGTATTTTATGACACAAGGGACGATGACACAGAGCAAAAGCCCGTTTTACTGTACAGTAAGGGTGAAGACGAATATGCGGTTTTAAACTATATTATGTCGGGTACGGATATGTATATAGCGGAAGAGCCGCTTGCTGACGTAAGCAAGTCAAAACGCTATTACTCAACCACACTTGACCTTGAAAATTCAAGTATATCCGCTATAGGTTTTACCGAAAAGGGATATGAAGATTTCTATGTAGTTTATTGTTATTTTGACGGTTTAAGGTTATATTACCGCTACGATAAATTTATGGGCACACTTCAGAGAGAGCCGTCTTTCGAAAGCAGTATTGAAGCAACCCCTGTTTCAAATAACGGTACTTCGCTGATATCCAAATTCAATAAACTCAAATCCACCGCAAAGATTATAGTGGTACTTATAATTTTCGCGGTACTGTGTGCTATAGCGCTTATAGTGTTGATAGTCGTAAAGATTTCCGCAAGCCGCAAAGATTATTACACTGAAGACGGTGATACGCTTCAAACTTTTGATTTGATTAAGGAAACCGACGAGCAAACGAAAAACGAATAGTTTATCCGTAATTTAAAAGGTCTGAAACCTAAAAATCGGTTTCAGACCTTTTTGTTTTTCTTAAAAAGTTTTATTATGGACGATACGGTTTCTTTAATATCAAACCCTGAGTTTACGTTATCTATTTGAATAAGTCTTGCTTTACCGTCACTTATAACCAAAAAATTCATAGGTATTACGTCAACCTTAGCGCCTGCTCCTGCGGGACTTTTATGCTTGCTTTTCGCCTTATCGCAAATATCCGCACCGCCGCCCGCAAAACCTATTGAAAGTTTTGATACGGGTATT
>JAKSQL010000241.1 GCA_024404125.1 Clostridia bacterium | reverse complement strand
GGGGGATGATTAAGAGGGGCGTTGTTTCTAAGATACACTATGTTAAAAGAGAGAATATTTGTTTAGCCCATAACACGTCGAAAAAGTTGATAAGCGTTACTAATATATAGAAAACTACCGCAAAAGTAAGCCAAGTGATTACTGCCAAACGCTTGAAGCGGGGCGTTGCGGTAACGGGGTTTTTGAGTGCGGATTTTTGATCGGCATACACGTAGAGATAGAAAAAGACGAGGTATGCAAGTAAACTTACCGCGCTTGCCCAGTCGCTGATAAAAAAGAAACAAAGGGCGAGAACTGCGGATGAAAGCAACGTTGCAAGGGCAAGAAGGCCGAAGCGTTCGCCTGCCATGTTGTTTTTTACGCCGTACCATTTTATTAATTTTTTGCCGCTGTAACCGAGTGACTGCATTGCGCCCAGTACCTTTTTTGCACACAGCAACAGCATGGTTGCAAAGAATACCGCGATGAGCGCGCACTCTACCGTTTTTTCAACGGATATGAAAATTCCCATTTTTATTATTCCTTTAAAAGCGTTATTAATATTTGATTGAAAAGCTGCGGATACTGGCAAAAGCAAAAGTGACCGCCGCTGATTTTTACTAATTTAGCATTTGTTAGCGCTTGCAAAAAGGCTGCGCCTTCTTCGTTTATCGGGGTAGTTTTATCCTTTTCACCGTAGATAAGCAAGGTATTATTTTTAATTTGGCGTGCGCACGAAAGCAAATCTTCGTTTACGACGTATTTATAACTTTGCTTCATTACGGGCGAAAGCGTTTTATATTCTTTACTGCCAAAATGCTTTTCGGCAAAGTTTGGAAACAGCTTTTTTACTGCACGATAGGACTTTACCCTGCACATATAGCCCAACGAACGCTTTTTTACTATGCCTGCACCGCCCGTTATTACCAACTTGTTGCAAAGGGAATTGTCGGCGGAAAGAGCTTTAAAAGCTATGCGGGCACCAAACGAGTGGGCAATGATATGCGGCCGAATAAGGCCTTTTGCCGTAGTAAAAGCCGTTAGCCATTTGGCGTAGTCGGCAACGGTGTACGCCTTGTCGATTGGCGAGCTGTTGCCAAAACCTATTATATCCGGCGCAACTACCCTGAAACCGCTGGAGGATAAATAGGTGAGTTGATGGTAAAAACTTTGTTCATTGGAAAGGTAACCGTGCAAAAGCA
>JAKSQL010000240.1 GCA_024404125.1 Clostridia bacterium | reverse complement strand
TATGGCTGAAAACAACAATGCCGAAATCGTACAGGATATAAACGAACTTATGCAAATCCGCCGTGATAAACTCGCCGCTTTGCGCGAAGCAAATTGCGACCCGTTTATTAAAACAAAGTATGACGTTACCGATTACTCAACCGATATTAAAAGCAATTTTGAGGCTTTTGAGGGAAAAACCGTTTCTGTGGGTGGCAGAATAATCAGCCGCAGAATTATGGGTAAAGCAAGTTTCGTGGGTCTTCGTGACGGTAAGGGCGATATTCAACTTTATGTTCGCCGTGACGATGTGGGCGAGGATGTTTATGCCGCTTTCAAAAAGTGGGACATCGGCGATATCGTAGGCGTTGCGGGATTCGTTTTCAAAACACAGACCGGTGAGATTTCCGTTCACGCATCTCATATCGAGTTGCTTTCAAAGTCACTTATTCCCCTCCCCGAAAAGTTCCACGGTCTTAAGGATACCGACACAAGATACCGTCAGCGTTATGTTGACTTAATAGTAAACCCCGAAGTAAAGGACACCTTTGTAAAGCGTTCAAAGATAATCGCATCGGTGCGTAAAACTCTTGACGATATAGGGTATACCGAGGTTGAAACTCCGGTGCTTTCCACCATCGCAGGCGGTGCAACGGCGCGTCCGTTTATTACACATCACAACGCGCTTGACCTTGATATGTATCTGCGTATTGCCACCGAACTTTCGCTTAAAAGACTTATAGTGGGCGGTATGAACAGAGTTTATGAAATAGGCAGAATTTTCCGTAACGAAGGTATGGATACAAAGCATAACCCCGAGTTTACCTCGATAGAGTTTTACGAAGCGTATACCGATTATAAGGGTATGATGGAGCGCACAGAGGCTATAATCAGAAACGCCGCCATTGCCGCGAACGGTGAATATAAAGTCACATTCAAGGGCGTTGAAATAGACCTTGAAAAGCCGTTTGCAAAAAAGACTATGGCAGAAGCGGTAAAGGATGTTACCGGTGTTGATTTTGAGAGCTTTGCCCAAGATAACGAAAAAGCAATAGCCATAGCAAACGAAAAGCATATTGAAATAGAAAAAGGTAAGGAAACCTGGGGTGATATACTCGTAAGTTTCTTTGATGCTTTCGTAGAGGAAACCCTCGAACAGCCGACCTTTATTATGGATTATCCCGTAGAGGTTTCTCCTCTTACAAA
>JAKSQL010000024.1 GCA_024404125.1 Clostridia bacterium | reverse complement strand
GACGGCAATTATCAGGACAGTACGAGTATGCGCGCTACGGCAAAAGTTGAGGTTTCGGGCAAAAACAGTGCAATAATTACTGTAAGTTGGGGAAACTCCGCATTTGAAACAGTACAGTGGACTATGACCGCTTCCCTTTCAAGTGACGGTACGCTCGGTTATTCAAACGAAAAGCAATCCATAATTTCCACCGATGAAAGCGGAAAGCAGACCGAAAAGGTGGTTTACTCTGATAAGTCGGGTTACTTTAAGGTTGAAAACGGCGATTTATTATGGCTTGGCGCATACGATGAAAAATGCCGCGAATGCAAATTTAAAAGAGTTACAAAAGAATAATATGTAAAATTTAAAAAGACCTTTTGCCGATTTTGGCAAAAGGTCTTTTGTTATTCTTATCTATTGCAAGTAAACTAAAGTGCAAACTGAAACACGCAGAAAGCGGCATATATAAGCAGCAGGAGTATGCCCTGTGTGCGATAAAGTTTGCCTTTTATAAGCGCAGGTAAAGTCATAATAAGCATTACGGCAAACATAACGGGAACGTCCACTACAAGAGATGCGTTTTGCCCTAATATCTGCTTTTCGCTTGGCAGACTGAAGGGACTTAGTGTTACGGAAAGTCCGCTTACCAAAACGAGATTAAAGAGGTTTGCGCCCACTATATTGCCAAGCGAGAGCGCGCCGTGCCCTTTTACAAGCGCGGTTATTGCCGTAACAAGTTCGGGCAGTGATGTGCCGAGCGCTACAAAGGTAAGCGAAATTACGGTTTGCGGTACACCGAGTTCTTCTGCGATATATGTGCCGTTATCAACCAAAAATTTAGCTCCTACCGCAATAAGTGCCGCACCGATTATAAGCAAAACAATATCTTTTAAAGTATTGCCCTCGTATGTTGTATCTTCTTCGGGTTTATTAAGGGTTATCTCTTTTTTCGCCTGCAACACTGTAAATATCATATAAACTACGAAAACCGCAAGCAGACAAATGCCGATAAATCTTGAAAAGTCTTTAAACAAATATGCAACCAACGCATAAAAGACCGCCGATATAAAGAAAAATATTACCGGTGTTTTAAAGGTCTTTCTATCAACCTCGCTCGGCGCGAAAACAAGTGTTATTGCGGATATAAGCGCGGTGTTGCAGATAATTGAACCTATCGCGTTGCCGTATGCCTTATCCTCGTTGCGCGCAAGAGCCGCACCGTCGGATACCATAACCTCGGGAAGCGTAGTACCTATTGATGCAACTGTGGCACCGATAAGAATTTCGGGTATTTTAAAACGCCTTGCTATGCCCGTAGCGCCGTCTACAAACCAATCGCCGCCCTTAATGAGCAACACTAAACCGAGTATAAAAAGAATTACTGCTTTTGTCATTTCACATTACCTTTCGTGTACCTATTTTTTCACCTAATCTGACGGGGGTTTCAACTCCCGCAGCGGTATTGTCTAAAAACTTATCGTCAAGTTCAATTTTATCTTTTTCAAAGAGCATAATGACCGTACTGCCGCCGTAAAGAAATGTGCCTTTCTCCTGCCCTCTTTTAACACTCGCACTACCGTGAAAGTTTTTTATTTTACCTACAAGCATTGCGCCTATTTCCATTTGAACTACGGTGCCTAAATTTTCGCTTTCAAGTACAGTATATTCACGGCAGTTCTGAACAAATACCGGATATTTTCTTAGTGCTATCGGTCTTACGGTGTGAAGTACACCTTTTATGAATACATTTTCGCCTTTTTGGGCGTTATCAACATAACAGTAGCGATGATAATTTTCAACACCGAGTCTTATAACAACACAAACTCCGCCGTTAAACTTTTCTGCAAGAGCACTGTCATTCAGCAAATCGCAAATACTGTATGCGCTTTGCTTTGCGGGGATAACGGTGTTACTGTCTATACTATAAGCGGAAAGATAACCGTCACACACGCTTATTACGGCATCGCTATCGTTGCAAACAGGGCGGTATTCCTCTTTTATTTTTCGGCTGAAACAATCGTTAAAGGTCTTAAAATCGTTATTGTAATACTGCTCTTTTATTATACCGTTTCTTTTAATAAAACCGCTTATAAGCGGCTTTGAAAAGCGACTGCTTAGGTAAACTCCGCAAATTTTTGAAATAAACGGTAAAGTTAAAAGTTTAAGAATCGCTCTGCCTAAAACGCTATTATATAAAAAGCGGAGAGATTTACTCTGCGCATTCTTGCTCATAATTAAACCTCACCACTCTTAAAAATCATCTGTGAATTGCCGGCAAAAAATTCTTTATCAACACAAATATAATAAATTCTGCCGCGCCTATTGCAATCATAATAAGTATACCTTTAAGTCCCGGCTTTTTTACCTTTATTTTTGATATAAATGAAAAGCCCATAAGAATTGTTACAACAAAATAGAGGATTGAAATATCAACCGGCACTAATCTTTGAATTATAAGAAACGTTGGAAATACAAGTGCCGCGGAGGTTACGGGAAGCCCTGTATAGTAAACCCTTGCGCCGCCCTCTTTTTCCTGACGTTCTTCCTCGGTAACGTTAAAGTATGCAAGCCGTATCATAGCGGCAAGTATATATAATATGAGTATGGCAAAAAGTGAAAAACGGCCTACTACACAGTACCATTTGCCTACAAATATATCAAACCAATTTTCATTAAATACACCGAAAAGTTCTCTGAGCATCGGCGAACGGCGTAGAGTTGCAACACCCATACACGCAGGCAGTACACCAAAGGAAACTATATCGCAAAGGGAATCTATTTGTATACCGAAATTCATTTCAAGACGCGAACGGTCTTTCTTCGTACGGGCCACCTTACCGTCAAACGAGTCACAAAGTCCGCAAATAAGCAGAAAGAATGTGCCTACATACGGATGACCGCCGCCGCTTAACGAGGATACTATTCCCGTTCCGGCAGAAAGCAAAGAAATGTAGGTGAGAATTACGGTATAATCGTATACGCCTATCATTATTTGTCCCCCTGTTTTAATAGTTTTGATTCAATAAAGTCAAGCGCCCTATAACCCTTAAATACCTTTGAAAGCAAAAGTGAAAGTTCGCATACGGCTATTCCGCCGAATATATCTATAAAGAAATGTTGCTTCACAAGCACTATTGAAGCACAAACAAAAACGGTAAACACCGCGTTTAATGCCGCATACCATTTAGGCACTTTGGTATATTTAAAAGCACAGCGTACACAAAGCCAACTTTCCGCAACGTGTATTGACGGAAACAAATTAACGGCGGGTGTATCAAAAAAGTAAACAAATCTTACCGCAAAATTCCAAAAGCCGCCACCCGAAACATCGGGACGGGCAATAGCGGTAGGAAAAACTATAAAACATATCGCGCAGATTATCTTTTCTATCATTTCAGCCGAAAAAATACTGTAACAAAACCGCTTACTTTCACGCGCGGTGAGCACAAACCCGGCGCCCCACTGTACAAAAGACAGAACGTATATAATTATAAATTGCGGAACAAAGGGTATCTTATCGTCAATCCCGCTTATTGCAAGACTGTGCCAGGTTGCATTCGATATAAAAAGCTTGCTCCCGAAATATGCTATAAGATTTACCGCAATTACGGCAAATATAGCAAGGTAGGCATATCTCGGTAGTAACTTATCAAGAAATTTTTTCATAATACGCCTTCCAAAAAATCATATGCGGTTATTATACCACAAGTAAAAATGCTTGCTTGCAAGGGCATTTTTACGATGTGATTCAATAGGCAGACGAATCGAAGATTCGTTGCACGAAGTGCAAAATCCTTGTTGCACAAGGATTTCTGCATCTATTATACCACATAAAGATAAAAAAGGCAACCCTGCGTTATAGCGCGCAAAGTTGCCTTTTTATTATTTCTTACAGTTTTCACAGTTGCCGCAACAACCGTTGCATCCGTTAGTTTTGTGCGACTTTATTATTTTTACGGTTGCGGCCACAAAAGCCGCAAAAAGCAGTAACGCAATAATTATACTTGCAGTATTCATATTTCCCTCACAGTAAAATAAATATTCCGACAGTTCTTACGATAAGCGCCACAACGTACGCTATAAAGCACTGAAGCAGTACAGTAATAAGTGCCCATTTACCGCCGAGTTCCCTTTTGATTGACGCTATCGCCGCAACGCAGGGTGTATAGAGGAGTGAAAAAGTAAGCAATGCCGCCGCCGAAAGCGGAGAAAGTATTTCTTTTGTAACACCTAAAATTTCAAGGGAGGATACAACACTTTCTTTTGCTATAAAGCCGCTTGTAAGCGCGGTTACTATTTTCCAGGAATTAAGCCCGAGCGGGTAAAATACGGGTGCGATAAATGTTGCGACAGATTTAAGTATACTGTTTGCGGTGTTTATATCTTCAACATAGTTAAAACCGAAATCAAAGTGTGTAAGTGCCCAAATTACTATTGATGCCGCAAATATCACCGTAAATGCTCTTGAAACAAAATCTTTTGCCTTATCCCAAAGAAGCATTGAAACATTTTTAAGAGTGGGCATTCTGTAATTAGGCAGTTCCATAACAAACGGTACTGCTTCGCCTTTAAATACGGTGCGCTTTAAACAAAGCGCCACTAAAATACCGGTGAGTATACCGAGAAGATACAAAGCCACTACTATAAGTCCGCTGTATTTCGGTGCTAAAAACTGCGCTAAAAATATGTAGATAGGCAATTTTGCGGTGCAACTCATAAACGGGGTAAGCATAACGGTGAGTTTACGGTCTCTGGCTGACGGCAAAGTTCTGCTTGCCATTACCCCCGGTACAGTACAGCCAAAACCTATAAGCATAGGTACTATACTTCTGCCCGAAAGTCCTATTTTTCTTAAAAGTTTATCGGTAACAAAGGCAACGCGAGCCATATATCCGCTATCTTCAAGCATTGAAAGAAAGAAAAACAGTATTACTATTATAGGAATAAACGAAAGCACACTGCCTATACCCTTAAAGACCCCGTCTATTATAAGCGAATGTAAAATTTTATTTACGTTTAAATTTGTAAGCAAGGTATCAAGTGTATTTGTAAGATAGTTTATACCGCTTTCAAGCAATTTTTGGAAATATGCACCTATCAGATTGAAAGTAAAGTAAAACACCGCCGCCATAATCGCAATAAAAGACGGTATTGCCGTATACTTGCCCGTAAGTATTTTATCTATCCTGCGGCTTCTTAAATGACCTTTGCTCTCTTTCGGCTTTAATACCGATTTTGCGCATAGGTCTTTAATAAATGAAAAGCGCATATCAGCTATCGCGGCGGCGCGGTCGAGTCCGCGCTCGTTTTCCATTTGAATTATTATGTGTTCAAGCATTTCTTTCTCGTTTGTAGTAAGGTTTAGTGCTTCTAACACAATATCGTCACCCTCAACAAGTTTGCTCGCGGCAAATCTTACGGGTATTCCGGCGCTCTCCGCGTGGTCCTCTATTAAATGCATTATACTGTGAAGTGCCCTATGTACCGCGCCGCCGTTATCGTTTTTACCGCAAAAATCCGTTCTGCCGGGGCGCTCCTGATACTTTGCAATATGAAGCGCGTGCTTTACAAGTTCGTCAACACCCTCGTTTTTAGCGGCGGAAATCGGCACTACCGGAATGCCGAGCATTTCCTCCATCACGTTTATATTAACGGTGCCGCCGTTATCACGCATTTCGTCCATCATATTAAGTGCTAACACTATGGGAACACCGAGTTCCATAAGCTGCAAAGTAAGATATAAATTTCTCTCTATATTTGTGGCATCTACTATATTTATAATACCTGTCGGTTTTTCGTCTATAATAAACTCGCGGGAAACTATTTCCTCTGATGTGTACGGAGAAAGCGAGTAAATACCCGGCAGGTCGGTAACGAGGGTATTATCTTGGTTTTTTATAGGCCCGCTCTTTCTGTCAACCGTAACACCGGGGAAATTGCCTACGTGCTGATTTGCCCCCGTAAGCGCGTTAAAGAGTGTGGTTTTGCCGCAGTTTTGATTACCCGCAAGCGCAAAGGTAAGTTTTGCTGATTTTGGGAGAGGATTTTCGTCCGCCTTTACGTGATATTTGCCTTCTTCACCGTAACCCGGGTGAGCGGTGTAAACAAGTTGCTTTTTATTTTCCTGCGATTTTATTTTCGCATCTTCATTTTCAAGACTTTCAACCTTTATTTTTTTGGCATCGGCAACGCGCAGGGTTAGTTCGTACCCGTGGATAAGCAGTTCCATAGGATCACCCATAGGCGCATATTTAACTAATGTTACCGTAGCACCCGGTATTACACCCATATCAAGAAAATGCTGCCTTAAAGCGCCTTTACCGCCTACAAAGGTTATCTTGGCGCTTTTGCCTATTTCCAAATCGCTTAAAGTCATTTAATTCCCATCTCCCGTTTAGTTAGCATATGCTAACTTACGTCTTATATAATACACCCCTGCCTTAAAAATGTCAAGTTTTTTAAAAGCATTTTTCAATGCGCTGTGTCTTACAGTTTGCTATTTTGCCGCAATGATAGCAAAGTTCGTTTACACTTGTTCCGTTTTTAAAAAACTCTTTTATATTGCAGAGTGTGGTTTCGGCAATATTGCTTAATGCCTCTTCGGTAAGAAACGCTTGATGAGAAGTTACTATAACATTGGGCATTGAAATAAGACGGGCAAGAATATCATCGTCTACTATATGACCCGAAAAATCCTCAAAAAATACATCTGACTCCTCTTCGTAAACATCAAGACAGGCGGCACCTATTTTTCTTGATTTTATCCCCTCAAGCAAACTTTCGGCATCTATAAGCGCTCCTCTTGATGTGTTTATTATGATAACACCTTTTTTCATTTTTTCTATACAGTTACCGTCAATAATATTATAGGTTTCTTTGTTTAACGGACAGTGAAGCGATATTATATCGCTTTTGGCAATAACAGTATCAAGGTCGGAATAGTAGTTTTCTTCTGATGACGGATATTTATCATAAGCCAAAATATTCATATTAAAACCTTTGCATATATCTATAAAAATTCTGCCGATTTTACCCGTACCTATTACCCCTACCGTTTTGCCGTGCAGGTCAAAGCCGGTAAGGCCTGATAAACTGAAATTAAAACTTTTTGTGCGGATATACGCCTTATGAATTCTTCTTACCGAAGTAAGAAGCATGGCAATCGCGTGTTCGGCTACGGCATAGGTTGAATAAGCGGGAACGTGAACTATGTGTATTTTTTTCTAGGCATACTTTACGTCTACTTTGTTATAACCCGCACAGCGAAGCGCTATAAGTTTTACACCCATATCGCAAAGTTTATCTATTACCTCTTTATTTACGGTATCGTTTACGAAAACGCAAACACCGTCACACCCGCTTGCAAGGGTTACAGTATCCTCGTTAAGTTTTGTTTCGTAAAACTTAAACTCAAGGTTTTTTTCACTTTCAAGACATCTTTCAAAAGACTCTCTATCATAAGGTTTGGTATCGAAAAAAGCGAATTTCATATTTTTTACCTCCGGATATTATTATTTTCAATAAAAATTCATATATCCTTAAAGAAATGTGTTATAATAAGCAGTATAATATGGTAAAAGGAGTGAACGGCAATGAAAAAAGGTGCAAAGGGACTGTTTATCGGTGCAGGTATTACTGCTCTTACCGCCGCGGCGGCAAGCGGTGTTTCGTATCTTATCACAAAAACTTTGGTGCGCGAAGCGCTTGACCGCGCAGAGCCGAAAACCATAGGCAAAGTTAAAAACAAAATTATGGGTGACTTTGCAAAGCGCGAAGAAGTAAAAAAATGTGCAGACCTTGCCGAAAAACTTAAATGCGATACAAGTATTTATCAGGTTGAAACAACGGCAGACGACGGCACTAAACTTATAGGTCATATAAAAGAATGCAAAAACGCGAAAAGAATAATTATAGCAATGCACGGTTGGCGCTCTTCTTGGGTAAACGATTTTTGTGCCATTGCGGACTTTTGGCACGATAGCGGTGCTACCGTTCTTTACTGTGAGCAACGCGGTCAGGGAGAAAGCGGCGGCGACTATATGGGTTTTGGTATGGTAGAGCGTTTTGACTGCAAAACCTGGGTAAACTACGTCAACGAAAATTTAAGTAACGGATTACCGATATATCTTGCAGGTGTTTCTATGGGTGCTACCACCGTTTTGATGGCATCATCGTTTGAAGACCTTGAAAACGTCCACGGAATTATGGCAGACTGCGGTTTTACAAGCGCAAAAGATATTTTTAAGCACGTTACCGAAGATAATCTCCACATTTCTTACAGTATCCGCGAGCCGTTTGTAAACGCGCTCAGTAAGGACAGAATAAATCTTACGGTTGACGGTTATTCAACTATTGATGCACTGTCCGTTACCGATATACCCGTACTTTTTGTTCACGGTACTGACGATACTTTTGTTCCCGTAAATATGACATTTGAGAACTACAAGGCATGCAAATCAAAAAAGCGACTCCTTATTGTTCCCGGAGCCGACCACGGTATGAGCTATCTCATTAACAAAGAAGCGTACGAAAAAGCCGTACTTGATTTCTTTAAAGAATTTGACTGATATATAAAAAGGGCAGTAAAAACTTTCGTTTTACTGCCCTTTTTATTCTGACTTATATTTGAATTTCACTTTACATTATATATCTGTTTTCCCTTTTGCAAGGCATACTTATATGCTATTGCCGTACCGCTTTTCAAATTGGTTTTTGCAAAACTGCCACTTCCCTCTTTTTTAGGTTTCGGCACATATTTTTCATCATAATAAAAAATGCACACATCACTTTTACAAATCATTGCCTGATTACGCATAATATAACGCGTGCGCCCCGCCTTTTCAATTCCTTTCGGGCATACACTTTCTTCGTATCCCGCAACTAAAAATTGCATGGTATAATCATCGGCATCTTCATAATTGCACCTGAAATTTATCCGCTTGATTTCGGGATACGACTTTTTTAATTCGGTCACCTGTTCATAGCATAAGGTGTCAAATGCCGAATGGTCACCGAAAATATAATCGGTTACGCCGCTTTTTACAAGTTTTAACAACAGTTGTTGAAGCCGCTCACGCAGCTGCGGTGTATCGTTTATTCTTCTGTGACCGATAAAGCAACAAGTATGATTATTCATATTTTGCCTTCCTGTAATATGTATTATTTATATTTTATCAAGTTGTAGTTGTTATGTCAATGTAAATTACAATTTATACTCGATATAATAAGCAGGTGTATATAGTACAATCATATATATGAGGCGATGTACTGTATGGAAAAAGAAGATTTCATTAACAGACTAATTCAATTACGAATAAATAAAGGTGTTTCTGCCCGTGATATGAGCTTATCCATTGGTCAAAGTCCATCATATATAAATAATATCGAATGCGGTAAAAATCTGCCGTCTATGACAGGGTTCTTTTTTATTTGTGAGTATCTTAAAATCACACCGCAGGAGTTTTTTGATACCGAAACCAAAAGTCCGACAAAAGCGCGGGAATTATCAGATGCCGTAAAAGGTTTAAGCAACGAACAGCTTGATAATCTAATCGCTTTGGCAAAAAGCATAAAGTAATATATATGCCACTTGAATTAAAACTTTCAAGTGGCATATTTTATAAAATCGGTTATGCCGCTTTTAATCAGTTTTATTAAAAGATTATTTAACCGTTCACGTAGTTGCGGTGTATCTTCTATTCTTCTATGACCGATAAAACAAACCGTTCTATTTTTCAATTCTTTCTCTCCAATATCATAATATATTTGTAATTATAGCGCGTTGTTGAAAAAAGTCAACAGTACGCGCTTAATTTTATCGCTTGTTGTGGATATAATTAAACAGAGAGAAAGGGGCGAGACGATGTCAGATAACGAACTGTGCTTGCAGGAAATAGGCAAAAGAATTATAGAACGCCGCAAAAAACTTAACCTTACACAAGAAGCTCTTGCCGAGAAAGCAGATGTAACAACCCAATTTGTTTCTTATGCAGAATCGGGCAAACGCGCTATGCGCCCTGAAAACCTTATGAAAATATCTGCCGCATTAAATGTGAGTGCAGATTATTTACTTACAGGGGATATTATTGATAAAGATTTGCTTATTCTTGCTGAAAAATTACGGCATCTTACACCGTCACAACTTCGCATTGTTGAAAATTTAATTGACGAATGTAACAACCTCTTTAACGGTTAAACAGTAAACATTTTATAAATTCAGATAAAGCAAAAGGGCAGTAAAACGAACGTTTTACTGCCCTTATGTTTTCTTTATAAATTATAATCCGATATACGGTGCGGGGTTTAAGTTGCGGCTTCCGCTTTTAACCTCAAAATGTAAATGGTATCCGGTGGCGTTACCCGTTCTGCCTACAGTGGCAATAACGTCACCCGCCTTAACGTTGTCCCCTACCTTTACGCAAAGTGCCGAAGCGTGACCGTAAAGGGTT
>JAKSQL010000239.1 GCA_024404125.1 Clostridia bacterium | reverse complement strand
CGGTTTATACCGTAAATATATCCGCTACCCCCGTTATTGACGGTGTTGAGGGTGTGGGCAGTGCGTCTTCGCCGTATTTACTTAAAAAGTCGGATGACCTTAAAAAATTAAGTGAGCTTGTAAAATCGGGCTATACCTTTGCGGGAGCAAGCTTTGAATTTGCAAACGATATTACCTTGCCTCCTTCTTGGGAACCGCTCGGTACTGCCGTAAAATCGGGCAACTACTATAAAAACGATAAGGTCTTCAGCGGTAATATTGACGGCAAAAATCACACCCTTACCGTGCCGAAGGGTGAAAAAACACTTATCGGCGTTCCGCAAAACGCATCGCTTAAAAATCTTAAAATTTACGGTGCGGAAATAAACGGTGCGGGAGTTGTGGATAACTACTGTCAAGGCGCAAAATCCACCACAATTACCATTGATAATGTAACACTTCTTTCGGGCACAAAAACGCTTAAATCGGGATTTTTAGGCGGTTATGCCTCGGGCAGTGATGTGGTTTACATCAAAAATTGCACGGTAGAAAAAGGTGTTACGGTAGGCTTTGACGGAAGTGAGAGCAACATCGGCTCCTTCGCGGGTGAATTTAACGGCGTTATTGAAAACTCCAAAAGTGCCGCCACCGTACAGGGTGTGGATTTTGTAGGCGGAATTATCGGAAACAAAGGACAAACAATGGGCAAATGCGATGCCTTAAACTGCGAATTTTCGGGCGAAATTGCAGCCACGGGAAATTATGTGGGCGGTATAACCGGTCACGCCTACGGCGGTACGGGATTCGGTTGGGCAACCGCGCCGAACTCCCCTTGTGTTGTGATAAAGAATGGCAAGGTTACGGGAAAAATAACCAGGAAAAACGAAGTTGGCGGAGTTTTGGGTGAAATTTCGGGTAACCGTTTTGAAGGTACTGTAACCGCCACCGAAGAAAAAGCATATTTGGGTGCTGTTGTAGGCTTTTTCGGAAGCATAAATAAAAACACTGTTTTTGAGGATAACACCTACCTTGAAGGCTGTGGCACCGATAAGGGAATCGGCGGTGCGCTTTATGTTGATACAAACAACGAGAGTCCGACTGCCATAGACGGTGTTACCTATGTGGATACATCAAAGGGCAATCCCGGCATTAAGGGTATGACAAGATATGCCCCCTCTTATGAATATTACCGTACCGATGACCCGCT
>JAKSQL010000238.1 GCA_024404125.1 Clostridia bacterium | reverse complement strand
CCGGCGGCGAGGTTATAAATTCCTCCGATAAAAACGGTTTTATTGCCGTAAACGGTATGAGCGAAAGCCGGCGTGACGGCATAAATTCCAACAGTGCGGTTTTGGTAAGCGTTAACCCCGAGGATTTGTCGGATAACGTTTTTTCGGGAATGGAGTTTCAGGAAAAAATTGAAAAAGCGGCATACAAAATATCTGACGGTGCGGTGCCCGTTACTACTGTCGGAGAATTCGTGTTTTCAAAAAATACACCTATCGGCAGAGTTAAACCAACGGTAAAACCAAAGTATGCTATGGCGGATTTTAACGAGATTTTTCCGCCTTTTATATGCGAAAGTCTGAAAAAGGGAATAATTGCTTTTGACGGTAAGATAAAGGGTTTTGCGGACTGTGAGGCAGTTCTTACCGCGCCGGAAACGCGAAGTTCTTCCCCCGTAAGAATAAAAAGAAACGAAGATATGGTTTCAAGTATTGACGGTGTATATCCCTGCGGAGAGGGCGCGGGGTATGCGGGCGGGATTACCTCCGCCGCGGTGGACGGCATTAAGGTTGCGGAAAGTATAATTCTCCGCTTTCAAAAAACAAATTGACGTTTGAAAACGGATTTATAAGCATTTCGCTTATGCTTTCGGCACTTTTAACCCCTTCTTTTGCAGTTACGGACGGTAAAAATATACTCGTGTTGCCGTTCCTGCCGTTTTTCAGAATCACACCTTTTTGCTTTTTCAATATTCTTATATAGCGGTCGTTCGGGCAACCGAGTGCGGCCGTTATTTTTATGAAATCTTTCTCGCTTTTCAAAAATATTTCGTTTTCTTTCATAAGGTTTATGCTTTCGGTCAGTATATAAGAAAAGACATCTTCGTCAATCATTTTATACCTTTTCCCCGACACATTAAAAACGAAGTATTTTCCGCATAAAACTTTTTTTATTTGCATAGCACCGAGCAGTGATGATGAAAGGGTTAATATATCGGTTGGAACTTGCTCTTTTTTACCGTAAAGCATTTCAAATACCTTTAAATTTCCGCAGCGCTTGATTGCTTTTTCGTCAATACCGTATTTTAAGCAGGATTTAAAAAGATAATTTCGCATTGCAGATATATAAAGTTCTTTTCTGTTAGGTAAAAATTGCATATTAAAAACTTAAACCTCCCAATAAAATTATGCCAATATATCTAAAAAATAAT
>JAKSQL010000237.1 GCA_024404125.1 Clostridia bacterium | reverse complement strand
CCGTTGCACCCGTAATATACGCGTAATCGCCGTAGTGTGCCACGCCGCCTGTGTGGCCTGTGTAGTTGCTGCCGTCGGGGTTTTTAAGCTCGCACTTGGTCTGCTTGCCGTCTTTTGCAATCACGTAAACGGAGGAGGCGTTGCCTTTCTTCGCGTCGTAACCGGCAGCTAAAAAGCTCTCCTTTTCCTCTACGTAATCAAGGCCTTGGCCAACGAAACCACTGGTCATGCCGGGGGATGCAAACACACGAGTGGAGTTAGTGTAAAACGGCAAAAATACTAACTTTTCGCCAATGCGTATGCCGAGCAATAAAAATATTATCGCGCCGACGAAAATAAGCAAAGCCCTTAAAACTTTTTGTAAGGGTGATCTTTTTTTCTTCATGTTATTACTTCCTTAATATTATTTAGCAGCGTAATTACGCTTTCCAAAAATCGTAGTACCAATTCTAACAACGTTGGCGCCGCACTCCACGCCCAACTTCCAATCTCCGCTCATACCCATACAAAGGTATTTAAAATCAGCGCCTTGCGCCTTTAAATAGTCGTACTTTTCGCTCATGAGCGTTGCCAAACGGCGCAGTTCCTTTTCGTCGTCAATAAAGGGCAGCATTGCCATAAGCCCTTCAATTTTCAGGTTAGGCAGGGCGTTAACCGCAATATATGCCGCATCTATTTCACTTAAATCAAAACCGCCCTTGCTTTCTTCACAGCCGATATTAACTTGCAACAACACGTTTGACACAACGTTTGCGTTTTTACTGCGCTTAGAAATTTCTTCGGCAAGGTTAAGCCTATCCACCGAGTGGTAAAGGTCAACTTTTCCTATCAGGTACTTAACTTTATTTGTTTGCAAATGCCCGATAAAATGCCTTTTGGGGTTGCCGATAATGCCTTCGTACTTGTCCTTAAATTCTTGCACGTGGTTGTCGCCAACGTCGGTTACACCCGCACATATGGCGCGATTAATGTCTTCAACTTGCTGCAATTTTATGGCTGCAACCAGCGTAACCCTTTCGCCAAAGGGGTTAGTTTGCGGTATTTCGTTTAATAGGCTTTTAACGTTTTCTTCAATCATAGTTTAATTATATATCATTTTACAATTCAAGTCAACATATATCGTAACAAACGCACGCCGAATATAATGGCGTATGCAAAAACCACTTTCAAGCATTTTACAAAAGATAGGTCAA
>JAKSQL010000236.1 GCA_024404125.1 Clostridia bacterium | reverse complement strand
AGTATTATACACTGTTTATGCAAAAAGTCAAGCGATTTTGCAAATTATTTTGAAGTATATTCAAAACAATTGGCGGGTCACGAGTTAAAAAGCAGGTATCGGTCGTTTTTCGGCGTAATTTATTTTTAAATGTTTATACTATGCTTTGAGCATAAGACTTATTACGCTGTGAAGTTTATGATAAAAGCGGACAAGGGGTGCGTTCACAAAAATTTTCAACAATAAAGGAGTAATGAAAATGGGAATTCTTGAAATTCAAAGAAAACGCTCAATTACCGGAAGTGATGCTTTAAGAGCATATAAAATTTTTATTGACGGAAAAGAAGTCGAATCTATAAAATCCGGCGAAACAAAAACCGTAAATCTACCTGAAGGTTTACATACCATGCAATTGAAAATAGACTGGTGTTCAAGCAGAGAAGTAACCTTTACCATAAATGAAAATCAGGTTACACGCGCAAAATGTTCCCCCGTCGGGAAAGGCGCTTTCTCTTTAGTAAGTACCGTTGCAAACAAAAACAACTATATTACTGTAGAAATTCTTTAAAACACATTCGCCCCTTGTCACTGATTTACCCATTTATAAAAATACGGAGCCGTGATGAAACATACAACTCATCACAACTCCGTGTTTTTTTATTTATATTTCGATTTACATTCAATTATTATCAAAGAACATAAATTATAATATCACGCCTGCCCCACTGTATGCACTGAGATTCGGAATTCATATAAAGGTCAACAGTCCAGTCAACATCATAAATGAAACTTCCGGTGTCCGCCGCAATACAGTAACCGTATACATACCTGCCGTCGGCAGAAACAATATACATTTCGGTGCCATAGGGAATTTCGTTGGGGTCAACCGCAATGTAACCGACTTTTACGCCCTTACCGGTGGAAGTAATTCCTCCGCCGCTGTAAGCCGTTGCTTTTGCGTTGATTACGGACCTGTAGTTTTCGGGAAGCCCGTTTCTTCCGATTTTAACATCAGCGGGAAGTGCAATTTCACTCATCGCTCTGCCGGTAGGAAGAATTGTAGGTGTGGGATTGGGTTTTGTACCTACATTAAGAACTTTGTTAACGGGTTTTTTCGTAATTTTGTCGGAAACGACTTCGGTTCTTGACAAAACACCGTCAACATAATAATCGTTATAAACGGTAACTTTTACACCGTTTTTGCCCTCGGTAAC
>JAKSQL010000235.1 GCA_024404125.1 Clostridia bacterium | reverse complement strand
CAACAAATATCTTCATATATCTTCTGCCTTATCAAAAATACTGTCGGCAAACTCGGTAGCAGAGAATGGTTGCAAATCGTCAATGCCTTCTCCAACACCAACAAATTTAACGGGAATATTAAGTTCGTTATGAATTGCCACTATTATACCGCCTTTTGCAGTACCGTCAAGTTTAGTTAAAACTATGCCCGAAATATCGGTTGCGCTTTTAAACTCTCGTGCCTGATTTACGGCATTTTGACCTGTTGCCGCATCAAGCACCAAAAGCGTTTCAACACTTGAATTCGGCAGTTCCCTATCAATTACCCTGCGCATTTTAGCAAGTTCGTCCATAAGATTTTTCTTATTGTGCAACCTGCCTGCAGTATCACAGATAATTACGTCCGCACCCTTTGCTTTTGCGGAATTTACGGTATCAAACACTACTGATGCGGGGTCAGTACCCTCAACACTCTTTACCATAGTTACGTTTGCCCTATCCGCCCAAACTGCAAGTTGGTCTATTGCGGCGGCTCTGAAAGTATCCGCAGCACCTAAAACTACTGATTTGCCCTCTTTTTTAAGGTTGTTGGCAAGTTTGCCTATTGAGGTAGTTTTACCTACTCCGTTAACACCGATAACAAGTATAACCGAAGGTTTACTTTCAAGGTTAAGTCCCTTATCTTCGCCTAACATATCTACTATAATATCGTGCATATAGGTCTTAATAAGCGAAGGGTCGGTAACACCGTTTTCCTTAACCTTTTTACGAAGCAAATCGCATATTTCGGTAGATGTGGCAACGCCCATATCGGACATTACAAGCATTTCTTCAAGTCCCTCAAACAGTTCCTCGTCAATTTTAGTGAAACTGTTTACGATACTTGTAATACCGTCTGATATTGAATTTTTGGTCTTTTGAAGACCTTCTTTTATTTTTCCGAATAAACCCATAAAATTATTATCCTTTATGCTGTTTCGTTTTCAAGTTGCAACTTCTTTTCTTGTTCGTATACGTTTAGTTCAAGCAGTTTGGTAACACCTTTTTCCTGCATAGTTACACCGTAAAGCATATCCGCCGCTTCCATAGTGCCGCGTCTGTGAGTAACGCATATAAACTGCGTATTAAACTCGGAACTCTTCATATAATCGGCAAAACGGTCAACGTTGATATCGTCAAGGGCGGTATCAACCTCGTCAAGAAAACAGAACGGAGGAGCA
>JAKSQL010000234.1 GCA_024404125.1 Clostridia bacterium | reverse complement strand
AACATTTTATACGTTTCAACTATACTGTTTGTAAGCACACCTATCTTTGAAGAGGCGGTGTCGGTATCAACAAGGTCGCCGTGGTAGGCATTATAAGCCGAAAACTGTTCCTTGCCTCCGATTGGGAGCAAAATGACCGTAAAAAACCATAAAACAAGTGTAAAAACGGCAACCGCCGCGTGCAGTTTTCCCGAATACTTTGTGCTTTGGCGGATAACGCGGGTGCGCACCAAAATCCAAGCCGCAACAGGCAGCAAAATTATGATAAGCGCGCCGATACTTGCCGCTATCGCAGAGCCCATTCCCCAACCGAAATTGCCCACGGCATCGGTTCCCATACCCATCATTGAAACCGAAAAGAACGAGCCGAAAATGTTGTGATATACAAGTTGCGCTATATAGTAAGCGGTTACGGGAATCAAAACAATAATATCCACCGCCGCGTTTACCTTTTTATTTTTAAACCAACCCGACAGAAGCGTTAAAAACATTGCTTCGGACGGCAAAAACAGTACCGTCCATATACTGAAACCGCCGCCGTCGGTCTGAAAGCACATAACGGTTTCCCATACAAGCAGTATAATAAAATACGATATGAAATAAATGAGGATTCTTGCAAAACCCTCCGTATTCTTCGATGCGCGTTTTGAATGTCTGGAAGATGCCATAGTTTAAGGCTTTCCCTCCTTAAAACAAAGTACAAGTCATATTTTAGCCTTTTTTGCCGATAAAGTCAAGTTTTGAAGGGTTAAAGCCACATAAAAAAGCGGCAGGGTATACACCCCACCGCTTAATTAACAAAAGTAACCGTCTTATGATATTTTTTCGAGTTGCTTTTTCAGTTTCGGCAAATCTTCCGAAACAATTTCCCAAACAAGTTTTAAATTTACGCCTTCATAGTCGTGAACAATTCTGTTGCGCAGTCCCCGCATTTCATTCCACGGTATATCCGAATGTTTCGCAATAAAATCACCGTCAAGTTTGGTTGTGAGTTCGCCCAACTGACTTAAATTGAAAACGCAAGCATCCACGGTAATGGAATTTTCGGAAAAGGTACTGTAATCCAAACCGTTTATATACACCGAAATCTTGCCGATATATAAAATCATTTTTTGAATTATAACATTATTCCTCATAAATCACCGTTCCCGTCTTGAGTATTTCGCTTTCAACAAGCGAATTTTTTTCTATATGGGAAACGTCAAA
>JAKSQL010000233.1 GCA_024404125.1 Clostridia bacterium | reverse complement strand
ACCCGTATATGCCCCAACGAACGGGGTTTATAGTAGAGGTGGAAATATGTCTGGACCCGCTTACATTATAATATCATCAATAGTTATTGCCATAGACGTATTGCTTGGAGTGATGGCTGCACGCAAAAAAACGAGCGTGGGCTACTCCCTTTGCGCGGCGTGCGTAGCCGCTTCTTTAGTAGAAATATTTTACTTATTAAGCTATCTTTTGGTAAGCGATTACTTTTTGATGTCGCTTTTTTCCAGCTTGTATTTCGTGAGCGTGGATCTGCTGTTGATAGGCCTGTTAGTTTTCATTTTTATTTACACTAAGCAGACCAAAAACCTTACGCTGTACAAAATAATTTTTGCGTTGATAATCGGATACGCGGCGTTTGATATTGCAGTGATGCTTATCAACCCCTTTAACGAAGTTGCCTTAACCTACGTTCACCCCGAAGGCGACATGATTTACTACGCGTACCGCATGCATTTATTATACGAGCTGCCGCTTGCGTTTACCTACGTGCTTGTAATTTTGTGCCTGGCTGAATTAATTAAGAAAACGGCTACTATCCCCCACGCGTACCGCAGGCAATACTTACTTTCGGTATTTGGCATAGTTGCGGTTGTGGGCGTTAACGTAGTTTACCTTATTTTCCAAAGCATTTTCGAGATGGGAACCATCGACTACTCGATATGGATGTATAGCATAACTGCGGCATATCTGTACTGGAACTGCTTCCACTACCCTCGCCACGGTATGGCGTCTACACTCAGTTCGTTAGTTATGAGCAGCATGGATTCGGGCGTGTTGTTATTCGACCACGAAAACAATTTAACGCTCAGCAACAAACACATTAAGCGTTTCTTCCCCGATATTAATACCGAAAAAGGACTTAGCTTTAAAGCCTTCCTTGAGCAGAGCGGAATTGAATTTGACACTTCACGCGAGTTTAATACGGACTTCTCATTTATATATTACAGTAAAGGTCCGGATTGTTCGGTTGCTCGCTGCGACTTTAAGATAGTCAAGAGTTTTAAAGGCGAGGCGATGGGAAAACTAATGGTGTTTTCCGAAGCGGAATCACGAAAGGATTTACTTACCGGCTTTATCGGTTGGGAGAGCTTTAAAGAATCTGCCGATAGCGGTGCGTTGCCTTTTAAGGGTTCGCCATTCGTAGTAGTTTGCGACATTAACAAAAAAAAAAAAATTAATAACATTTACGGCAAGAAC
>JAKSQL010000232.1 GCA_024404125.1 Clostridia bacterium | reverse complement strand
AACATTATTCCACTTAAACCCAAGCCATTCAATATCTTCCTTGATAGCGTCCACATACTCCGTATCCTCTTTGGTAGGATTGGTATCGTCAAGACGGAGATTACATTCACCGTGATATTTTTCCGATGCACCGAAATCTATGCAAATTGCTTTTGCGTGACCTATATGCAAATATCCGTTCGGCTCGGGCGGAAAACGTGTCTGTATTTTATTATAAACACCCTCGGCTAAATCCTCGTCAATAAAATCGTGAATAAAGTTAGAGGGGTTAAGCGCTTCACCGCTTAATGTTTTATTTTCGTCCATATTATAAAACCTCAATCATACTGTCAATTCTTTTAAGCACTTTTTCTTTGCCTATTACCTGCATAATACTGCATAGGTCGGGAGTGTTTCTCCTGCCCGTAACGGCAATTCGCAGTACCGTACTTAAATCACCCGCACTGCCCTTGTAATTTTCGGGATTTGCCTTATACTCTTTGGTATCGGCGGCAAAATTAAGTATCGGGCAAATGGATTTAATTTTTTCAAACCACGCCTCTTTACCGTCTGTTTCCGAGTATACCGTTTTGTAAAGTTTTAAGAATGCTTTTGCATCCTGCGGCTTTATGTTTTCGGGCAGTTCGTGGCAAGGTGTGTGTAAGCGTTCGAAATAGTAGGCATAATAATCTTTTGCCTCGTTCCATTTTGCAATATCTTTACGCGGCTTTTGAGCATTGTCACGCTCAACCGCAAGCACACATTTTGTATATTCGGGGTTTTCGGTAAGTACGTCGTAAAACTCACCGTCAAACTCCTTTGCCCATTCACAAAGTCTTTCATATACTTTATCGCTCTTCATTTGCGAAATTTTGATTTTGCTTACGTCATTAAGTTTATTTTCGTCAAAAAGCGCACCCGAAACACTCATCTTTTTGAGGTTGAATTTAAAGTTTTTGTAATCGCCGAGCGGATTTGCCCTGCGCCAATCCTCAAAATCGGACGCCGCTATGGTCATAAGATACTCAATAACGCTGTCGGCATCGTAACCTGTTTCGGCAAAGAAATGTACTGCTGCTTCGGGGTCTTTGCGCTTTGAAATTTTGCGCTTTGCGCCGTTTTCAAGTTTCATAATCGGCGAAATATGACCGTATTTAGGCACTTTAAAGCCGAGCACTTTAAACAGTTCGATGTGTTTGGGTACCGAAGAAATCCACTCGTCACCCCTAAGCACGTGGGTTGTG
>JAKSQL010000231.1 GCA_024404125.1 Clostridia bacterium | reverse complement strand
AGGCATACCGGGTACTAAGAAGGGATAAGTTTTGGACAATACTTATTGGCGATACCCGAAAAAAAGGCATGGTACAGTCGTTAGGTTTTGAAACAATGAGGCTGTTTGAGTTGGCTGGTTTTAAACTTAAAGAAATAATAATAAAAGAACAGCACAACTGTAAAGCCACGGGTTATTGGAAAACAAACAGCATAAAGTATAATTTTTTATTGCTTGCGCACGAATACTTATATATATTTAAAAAAGTGTAAACCAAATTACTAACATAACAAATAAAAGAGCCTTTTTGCAAAGGCTCTTTTTTAATGCTAATATTCAATTACCCCCGTACTATGTGGCAAATATTAAAATATTTGGGTGGGGAGTTTAAGCTTTTGTTTGTGGGGGAAGGTGGAATCAAACGCCTCTACGGCGGCAGGGTCAACGAAATAGGCTGCAGGGGTTTGGTAAACGCCGCCAACTGCGGTGGATAAATAGCCCTCTTTCAGCTGCTTGCAAAGGAAGAAGGAGCAATCTTCGCCGTCGGGCACGCCGTGGTATTTCACGCAAAAGTCGCTTGCAAACGTAACGCCGCAGTGCTTGTAAAAGTTGATATTTCCTTCAAACATCACCGCGCCGTAGCCCAGCTCCGCCGCGCGGTTAAGGCAATAGTCAAGCAGCTTTTTGCCGTAGCCTTTGCCCTGCATTTCGGGCGCAATAGCCAAAGGACCCATGGTAAGCACGGGCAACGTGCCGCCGTTTGGCAAAGCAAGCGCCGTTTTAACGAATACGTTATGTCCTATAATTTTGCCGTTTAACAGCAAAACGGTGTCAAGTTCTTGCACAAAGTCGGGGTGCTCACGCAAAACGTGCGTAACGTAATGTTCGCTGCAGCCGGGCATATACACGTTCCAAAACGCCTCGCGCACAAGGTTTTCAACTTCGCGCCTGTCTTCGGCGCGCTCCTGCCTGATTACCAATTCTTCCATAATACTACCCACCTAATCTAATTATTTATACATTAATTATAGCAGTTTTAACGCGCTAATTCAAGGGGTTTTAAAAAAATTTTTAAAGGTAGATAAAGTAGTGGGTGGTATTTGCGCACTTTGACGTATTACTGTATAAACGAATTGACAAATTACACTAAATAGTGTAAAATGGCTAAGACTAAAAATTGGAGATCACATATGAAAAACGTTATTGCATCAGTAATTACGGCGCTTGTTATCATCGCCGGAGTGGTGAT
>JAKSQL010000230.1 GCA_024404125.1 Clostridia bacterium | reverse complement strand
GTATTTCGGCGGCTTTCAAAATATCATTCGTATTGCCGCTCTCACTGCCGAAAACAGTTTTTTCGCAACCCATATTGTAAAGTTGCCACACACCGCCCAAAGCAAAGTTTTGCGCGGTTGAAACCGTCCACAAAGCAGGGATTTCGCAAACTAAATCAGCCCCCGCTTTAAGTGCACACTCTGTGCGCAGTGTTTTTGAAACTATTGCGGTTTCACCGCGTTGAGTAAAATTCGAGCCAAGTGCGATTATAACCGTATCGCCCCGCGATTTAAGAGTATCAATGAGATATTTATGTCCGTTATGCAAAGGATTGAATTCGGCAATAATTCCGCAGATAGACATTTTTTCACTCACCTTGTATAAAATACTTGAAATCGGAAGTTATTTACAGTATTATATTATCAGTTATAGTTTAACATAAAGTTCTACTATATTCAATAAGAAATTACAGAGGTAGTTAAAATGAAAATTTTTGTTGTAAATGCAGGAAGTTCGTCACTTAAGTATCAACTTATAGATATGGATAACGAAAAAGTTCTTGCCAAAGGTCTTTGCGAGAGAATAGGCACCACGGGTGCTATTTCTCATAAGTCGGCGGACGCCAGAAAATACGAGGCGGAAACTCCCATGCCCACTCACAGTGAGGCATTTGAAGCAGTAGTTTATGCTCTTACAAAGAGTGAAGCCAAGGTTATTGACAGTTTTGACGAAATATCCGCAATCGGTCACCGTATAGTTCAGGGCGGCTCGGTATTCAAGGGCTCTTGCCTTGTTGATGAGAAAGTAATTGAGCAGATAGAAGAGTTAGGTGTTATGGCTCCGCTTCACAACCCTGCTCACGTTCTTGCTATCCGTGCCTGTATAAAAGCATTCGGTAAGGATATTCCTCAGGTTGTCGTTTTTGATACTTCTTTCCATCAGACTATGGAGCCTAAAGCATATATGTATACCTTACCTTATGAGTATTACGAAAAATTAAACGTAAGAAAATACGGTGCTCACGGTACCTCGCACAGATTTGTAAGCGACCGTGTTGCCGCACTTGAAAACAAAGATAAGAAAGATTTAAAAATCATTACCTGTCATTTGGGTAACGGTTGCTCGATTACCGCTATTAAGGACGGTGTTTGTGCAGATACCTCTATGGGCTTTACTCCGCTTGACGGCTTTATGATGGGCACCCGCTCGGGCGGTGTTGACCCCTCGGCACTTACATATATCGCGCAGAAAGAAA
>JAKSQL010000023.1 GCA_024404125.1 Clostridia bacterium | reverse complement strand
TTAATGGCAGATACCTTTTTGGTATCTGCCATTTTTATTTATGCTATTTAATATGTTTAAAATCGTTTATTCCGTTACTTGACGGGGTATAGTTTTCAAGATATGCTATTATCTCTTTCGGGTTATCCGATATGAAATAGTTATCTCGGTTTTTCGGTTTCATAAAGTCAAGTTCTATTGCCTGCTCCATTATTTCGTAAAGTTTATCATAGTAGCCGTTAATGTTGTAAATCACTATCGGTTTTGTATGCTTATCAAGTTGCCTAAGTGTGAATATTTCAAAAAATTCGTCATACGTTCCGGGACCTCCGGGGGTAGTGATAAACGCATCAGACTTTTCTTCAAGCAGTGCTTTTCTTTCCCGCATTGTTTCGGTGTAAATAAATTCGGTGCATTTATCGTATAAAGTTCCGTCCACCTTAAAAAAGGAGGGAGCAATACCTATTACTTTGCCTCCGCCGTAAACGGCACCGCGCGATACGGCACCCATCATGCCTTCCGCGCCTCCGCCGTAAACTACTGTATGACCCGCCTTTGCAATTTCGTTACCTAAAAGTTCACCGGCTTTTATAAAACTTTCGTTTATCTTGTTTGATGAAGCGCCGTAAACGCAAATGTTCATATTTTTATCTCCTTACCGTCTAAAATGGCGCTTATGAGTTTATCGCCTGTGTATTCAAGTCTTAATGAAAAAAAGTCACACTTGCCGTTTTCGATAAGTTTTAAGAATATCTTATCGCCTTCCCATATAGGCAGGTTGTAAATTGATTTTTTATCTATCCAACAAAGTTCGCCCTCATCACATTCTTTAAGTTCGCCCGTAAAGTCGCAGGACTTAAATATATGCATATACTCGGTTTCCCATTTATCCGATACAAAGGTAACTATACCGCAGTAATCTGCACTTGTAAGGGTTAGTCCCGTTTCTTCATATACTTCTCTTGCGTTGCACTGTTCGGGACTTTCTTTATCCTCAAATTTACCGCCGATACCTACGTATTTATCCTTGTTTAAATCGTTTTCTTTTTTGATTCGGTGAAGCATTAAATACTTGCCGTCTTTTTCAATATGGCAAAGTGTGGTATTACGCATTATTCTTCCTCACTGTCTAAATCTATGCCCTCGTCACCCTTGTAACCTTTAAGGTAGAAAATATCGGTATTCTTATTCTTTGAATCAAAGATGTTATTATACTGTATTTTTTCGTATTCGTTAAGCATTTCGGTGTAACCGGTACGGTCATTCCAGTTATAATAGTTGCCCTCAAAGTCTATATAACCTACCGTATCTATAACGGGAATTTTCTCCGAAAGTTTAAGCAAATAGCGGTTGTATTCGGTAAGGTTAACACCCGCGACCTTTAACACATAGGTCGAAAGATAGTTTGCACTGAGTCTTTCAACGGTTTCTTCTTCTATATCATAGTTTGCCCAAATAACAAACGGTGTAACGTGACGGTTTTGTTCCTGCTCGGGAGTAAGGTTTGAAAGGTCGTCTACTCCGAGTGCATTTGAAACAAAAGAGGTTTCTATGGACGGTTGATGATCGCCGAACATACAAATTACGGTATGTTCCTTTACACCTTTAAAGTAATTTATAAGTTCGCTGAATGCCTTGTCACTTTCCTTTACCAAAGATAAGTAGCGGTTGGTTTTGGGATATGCGGCAAAATCCGCAGAAGTAAGTGTTATGGACTCGTTGAAATTTGAAAATTTAGTGGTATAACCGCCGTGGTTTTGCATAGTGACATTAAACGCAAAATAGGGTACAGTTTTGTCGCGGTTTTCAAAATCTTCGATAAGCACTCTGTAATTGTAGGAGTCGCTTATATATTGGCGCAGTATCATATTATTCCTGTCGGGATAATTTTGGTCTATAAGAGTTTGTATATAATCGGGGTTTGAAGAGTTTTGCATAAACTCGTTCATAATCGAAATATCCATTATGTTTTCAAGGAAAGCCGTATTGTTGAAACTCATATACTTGTAAACGTCTACTCTGTTCCAACCGCTTGAATAATACGGGTGGAAGGCAAGGGAAGAATATCCCTGACCTTCAAGTGTTGATACAATCGAGGCAATCGGGTTTTTAATATAGAGCATATACGCGTTTGAACCCGAGGGCAAGAATGCGGTAGAGTGTCCCGTTAAAAATTCAAATTCCGTATTGGAGGTGCCCGCACCTATAACCGGTACGTACAAATTGCCTTTTACGGTATTTTCGGTAAGGGAGTGCAAAAACGGCATATAATCCTCATTGGTTTCAAAATCGCCAAGCACCTTAAGGTCGGAAAGCGACTCATTCATAATGCAGATAATATTCGGCGCGTTTTCGGGTGTTTCAATCGGAGTAGAGGTTTCCTTTACGGTTTTATCAACAAACTCGCCTACCTCATCGGGATTATACCCGTTAGGAGTAGACATATAAAGATACTTTGTATTGCAAAAGAAATTAAACGCAAAACCGTAGTTTTTATATCCTCTTGACTGATTCCAGAAATCCGGCTTTACACCGGCATCTGCAAATATCGAGGTTAAGAAAAACAGTCCCATAATCACCGCGAAAAATGTGCCCATAAAGCCCCTTACAATCGCTTTGGTAACGGTATGGAAATCGGGCGTATTAAGTTTAATTCCCGTAACAATAAGGAAAATAAAAATCATAGCGGCAATAAGCACGGTGTACATCAGTTTAAATGTGTAGGTGTTTGCAACATTCAGTGCCGTGGTAATACTTAAAAAGTCCATAGGTATAAAGGGAGTGCCGCGGAATTCCATAATGTAGCAGTGTGCAACGGCAAGACCGAACAAAGGAACGTTAACTGCAATAACCGTAGCACGAAAACTACCGCTTATCGCAAATACAAAGAAATACAAAAGCAGTACCAACATATAGTTGCCGAAAAATCCGAGATACGTCATATCATAAATAAAAATATTGTTAAGACACTCGGTCATTGATATAGTTACAATCGGCAATAACAAAATAAGCAAAAAATGCCAAATGCAGTTTAAAGTTTTATCGGTTATTTTTATCTTATAGAATATCAAAGCGCCGATAACAAAGGGAAATACAAGGCAAAATGCGAGCAACAGCCATTTTTGACTGAAATCAAGAGACAGAAATTCCTTACAGTCAATAACGGTTGTGATAATAAGAGCCGCGGTAACGCTTATGCCGGTTATCCTTGAATGCTTTGTAGATGTAACCTCAAAATTATTTTTAAGGAACTCAGGCAAAATATATGTAAAGAAACGTAAAATGCCCGAATATACATTTTTAATGAAACAAAAAACCTTTTTTGAAATATTCATTAAATTTGTGCCTCTTTCACTTCATAAAAATACTATTATAGTATACCATAAAATACCGAAAAAACAAGTACATAAAAAAGGGGCGACAAAATGTTGCCCTTTTTAACATATATACTTTATTTATCCAAGCGTTTTAATATTTCGTTGTTTTGGCATATTACGTGACCGAGTCCGTAAATAAGGAACATAACTATTGCAGCCAATACTGTGCCGAAAATAATTATCGCTATCGCCAGAGCCATATAAAACGCCTGCTTTGAAAATATGAAAAACGCCGCAACGAAACTCAGTGCGATAATAAAAAATGCTATTATAAAGGATATTGCTTTAATTATTCCGCCTAAATTTTTGAAAATTCCGTTTCCGTAAGTTTCAATCGGGTTTTTATCCTCAACAAAGTTTTCCGATTTTGAGTTGAGTTCTTCAAACTTTTTTTCGTTTGAAGGAGTACCGTTTGTTTTAGCCATAATAATGCCTCCAAATCAAACCTTTTTAACGCCTAACGTTATTTTATCACCGTTTATATCCCACTCTTTAGTATAACCCTCGGCTTCGCATTTTTCAAGAGAATCCGCAAGAGTATCGCCAACTATGCTTTCTTTCATTAAAAGCGCTACATTACAAACCTTATCGCTGCCGCAAACGGTAACTTTTATGTGGTCCATAACGTTAAAGCCCGCTTCTTTACGCATAGTTTGAATTTTGCTTACAAGTTCTCTCGCGTATCCTTCGTTTATAAGGTCTTGCGTAAGAGCGGTATCAAGAGAAACGGTGTAACCGTTATCACTTACGGTATAAAAACCTTCTTTTTGTGATGCTTCAATAAGCAGGTCTTCTTCTGCAAGACTTACGTCACCTGAGGCAAGATTAAGCAAAATAACACCGTTTTTATCAAGTTCGGCTTTTGCCGCAGTGCCGTCAAGATTTGCAAGTGCTTCGCGTATTTCGTTTAACTGCTTGCCGTATTTAGGACCTACCGTTTTAAGTTGCGGTTTAAACTTGTAACTTACAAGGTCGCCCGCATCGGCGGTAAATTCAACCGACTTGATGTTAAGCTCGTCTTTTATAATATCCGCGCAGGTGGTATCAAGTTTAACGTCGGTTTTAATGAACATTCTCGAAAGCGGTTGACGGTTCTTTATAACCGCGCCGTTTCTTGCCGATCTGCCTAAAACCACGATTTTGAGTACGCTTTCCATTTCTTCCTCAAGTTTAAGGTCAATGGCGCTTTCGTCAACTTCGGGGAAATCACAAAGGTGTATGCTTTCGGGTGCAGACTTATCAACGCTTCTTACAAGATTTTGGTAAATGCTTTCGCTCATAAACGGTATCATAGGTGCTGCGGTTTTAGCAGTAGTAACAAGTGCATTGTAAAGTACGGTATAAGCGGTGATTTTATCATCGGTCATTTCCTGTACCCAATAACGCTCTCTGCCACGGCGAACATACCAGTTGCTCAGTTCGTCTACAAATTCATCAAGCGCTCTTGCCGCTTCGGGGATACGGTAGTTTTTAAGGTTATCATCTACCGCTTTAACCATAGAATTGAGTTTTGAAATAAGCCACTTATCCATAACCGTAAGGTTTTTTTGGTCAAGTTTATAGTCAAGCGGATTAAAATTATCAATGTTTGCATATAAAACGTAAAACGCGTAGGTGTTCCAAAGAGTGCCCATAAATTTGCGTTGACCTTCGGTTACCGCTTTCGCGTGGAAACGGTTAGGCAGCCACGGAGCAGAGTTTGTGTAGAAATACCACCTGATTGCATCCGCACCGAAACTTTCAAGCGCATCAAACGGGTCTACCGCGTTACCTTTTGATTTAGACATTTTTTGTCCGTTCTCGTCCTGAACGTGACCTAAAACTATAACGTTCTTATAAGGCGCTTTGTTGAAAATAAGGGTTGAAATCGCAAGCAGGGAATAGAACCAACCTCTTGTTTGGTCAACCGCCTCCGAAATAAAGTCGGCAGGGAACTGCGACTCAAAAAGTTCCTTGTTTTCAAACGGATAGTGATGTTGTGCAAATGGCATTGAACCCGAGTCAAACCAACAGTCAATAACCTCGGGAACGCGGTGCATTTCTTTGCCGCAGTGAGGACATTTTATCGTAACCGCGTCAATATAAGGGCGGTGCAGTTCTATGTTTTCAGGGCAGTTATCCGACATTGATTTAAGTTCCTCAATGCTTCCTATCGCGTGCATATGACCGCATTCGCAGGTCCAGATATTAAGCGGAGTACCCCAATATCTGTTACGCGAAATACCCCAGTCCTGAACATTCTTAAGCCAGTCACCGAAACGGCCTTTGCCTATGCTTTCGGGTATCCAGTTTATAGTATCGTTGTTTCTTATTAGGTCGTCTTTAACATCGGTCATTTTTATAAACCAAGACTCGCGCGCATAGTAAATAAGCGGAGTATCGCATCTCCAACAGAACGGATAATCGTGTTCGAATTTAGGAGCGGAGAATAAAAGCCCCGCTTTGTCAAGGTCGGTAAGTACCAACGGGTCGGCTTCTTTTACAAATTTACCTTCGTAGGGAGTTTCTTTTGTCATATTGCCTTTGCCGTCAACAAACTGAACAAACGGCAAATCGTAGCGTCTGCCTACACGGGCATCGTCTTCACCGAAAGCAGGTGCGCAGTGTACTATACCCGTACCGTCTGTCATAGTTACGTAATCGTCACACATAACAAAGTGTGCCTTTTTGTTTTGCGCTTCGCATACCGGTTTTACAAAATCAAAAAGCGGCTCGTATTCGCAGTATTCAAGGTCACTGCCCTTACATTCCGAAAGTATTTTGTAAGCAGGGGTGTTTTCGTTACCCAAAGCGCCTAAAACGGTATCAAGCAATGCTTTTGCCATATAGTAGGTGTAACCGTCATTAGCACTTACTTTGCAGTACGTTTCATTCGGGTTTACGCAAAGTGCGGTGTTTGAGGGCAAAGTCCAAGGAGTAGTAGTCCATGCAAGAAAATATGCATCCTCGTCTTTTTTCTTAAAGCGCACAATGGCACTTCTTTCTTTAACCGCTTTATACCCCTGTGCTACTTCGTGTGAAGAAAGCGGAGTTCCGCAACGCGGACAGTAAGGTACTATTTTAAAGCCCTTGTATAAAAGTCCCTTATCGAATATCTGTTTAAGCGCCCACCATTCAGACTCAATAAAGTTGTTATCATAGGTAACGTAAGGATTTTCCATATCCGCCCAAAAGCCGACTGTTTTTGAAAAGTCCTCCCACATACCCTTGTATTTCCAAACGCTCTCTTTGCAGTGGTCGATAAACGGCTCAAGACCGTACAGTTCTATCTGCTCCTTGCCGTCACGCCCCAAAAGTTTTTCAACCTCAAGTTCAACCGGTAATCCGTGAGTGTCCCAACCCGCTTTTCTCGGCACCATATAACCCTTCATAGTGCGGTAACGGGGTATCATATCCTTAATAACTCTTGTAAGGACGTGACCGATATGCGGTTTACCGTTGGCGGTAGGGGGACCGTCATAAAAAACATACGGCTCGCCTTTAGCGCGGGAGTCTATACTCTTTTCAAAAATTTTGTTATCGTCCCAAAACTTTTTGATTTCCTTTTCCTGCTCAACAAAATTGAGATTAGGAGAAATTTCTTTGTACATAATTCTTTAAACCTCACAAACATAAAAATTCCCCGTCCATAATAGGACGGGGAAATACAAATAACACCTATTATGACGGACGCAAGTATCCGCAAATCAGATAACGGTGATTAACCGGTGCACCTTAATCGGAAAACCTTTCGGGTTACGGCTCGGGAGTGATGTTCGCGTTTAATATCTTTACCGACCTTACACCGCCGCCGGCTCGCTTTAAAAGAAATTTTAAACGTTACTGTCTCCGTCATTGCCTTTTATTACGTATATATGATAACACATATTGAATAAAAAATCAACTTTTTAACATAATTTTTGTAAGAGTTGGTAAAAATACGTAAAAAAGGGAGTGGTATTGTGAAAAAGAAAACGGCGATAAGACTGTTTTCCTTTATGGCGGCGGTGATTTTTGCACTTGGCGGTGTGGTAATAAAGCAGATGTCAAGGTCAAAAAAATACGAACTGAAAATTGAAAACGAATACTCAAAATCTTTAAGCGAACTGACCTCTCGGGTGGATAATATAGGTTTTTTGCTCGATAAAATAATTTACGTTACCGGCTCGCCTAAACTTTCAACACTTTCAGCCGAACTTTACAGCGAGGCGGAACTTGCAAAAAACGCGGTAATGAGTTTGCCGGTAAGTTATGAAAACGGCGGATACGATACCGTAAACCGCTTTTTATCGCAGGTCGGCAACTATGCGCTTTCGGTATCAAAAAATGTTATAACAGGCGAGCAAATAACCGATAAACAAGAGCAAAATCTGATACTGCTTGATAAAACGGCAAAGGCAATTTCGCAGTCACTCGGCGACTCTCAAAGCAGTTATAATAATCTTGAGCATTGGGCAAAAATTATTGAGGATAAGTTTGAAGAAAACAGTGAGGAGGGCAGTCTTGCAGATGCGCTTTACGAACTTGAAGAAAACCTTACTGATTATCCTACACTTATTTATGACGGGCCATATTCCGACCACATACTAACAAAAGAGCCGCTTATGACCTCGGCGGCGCCTGTTGTGGATAAAAACAAGGCAAAACAAACGGCGGTAGCATTTTCATTGGATAATGCCCTCGAATTCAAGGCAAATCAAGGCGGCAAAATAGAGTGTTACAGATTTTCGAGCAACACCACCGAAATCGCGGTAACTAAGAACGGCGGATATGTTCTTTATATGCGAAAGATAAGCAATAACAGAGAAAATAAAATTTCTTACGATACCGCCGTAAGTAAGGCAAAAAGGTTTTTAAACGACCGCGGCTACTCTAATATGACACCCACCTACTACTATACCGATGAGGGTGTATGCACTATAAATTTTGCTTATCTTGACGGTCAAACACTCTGTTACACCGATTTAATCAAGGTCGGTATAGACGCGTCAAACGGCGACGTGGTTATGTTTGAATCGGGCGGTTATCTTTCAAATCATACCCCCCGCGCGTTTGAAACTCCCTTATACACTTCAGAGGAGGCGACAAGCGTTTTAAACGAAAAACTTACTACCGTATCTACCGCGATAGCGCTTATCCCGACCTCAGGTGCAGGTGAGGTAAGGTGCTACGAATTCACCTGCAAAACCGAGAGCGGCACCGATATCATAATCTATGTAAACACGCAAACTCTGATTACCGAAGAAATTTTCGTACTTGTTAAAACAGACGGCGGAACACTCGTCAAATAACTTGACAAAACAACACCTCAATGATACTATTATTTAAAAGTATCGTTGAGGTAATTTTATGTCGGTTGTAAGTAAGGTAAACCATATATTTGAGCCAAATCCGCTTGCCTGCGGTCAGGCGGTACTTGCTATGATTTCGGGCAAAGACGTTTATGAAATCATAGCCATTGTAGGTAAGGAAACCGAAACCGATTTAAAGGATATGAAATCGGCTTTGAGTGCTTTATCGGTGAAAATTTCAAATGAGAGAAAGCAGGCATTTTGTAAGGACGATTTGCCGAATATCGCTCTTCTTTCACTCGAAACACCTAAATGCTGGCATTGGTCACTATATTTTAAGGGAACATTTTTTGACCCCGAGTACGGTGTGATAGATGATTTCCCCGAATGCGCAAGAAAATATTATTGGGAGATAAAAGATGAATAAAGTAAAGGTTAAAAAACTTGATAAAAACGCGATTATTCCAACTTACGGAACAAACTTTTCCGCAGGTGCCGATTTGTATGCGCTTTGTAAAGATAAAATTGAGATAAAGCCAACCGAAACGGTTATGGTACATACGGGTATTGCTATGGAAAAACCCGAAAACTACGGAAGTTTAGTTTTTGCAAGAAGCGGTATTGCAACAAAGCGCGGTCTTGCCCCTGCAAATAAGGTCGGTGTAATAGACAGTGACTACCGCGGCGAAATAATGGTAGCGCTTCATAATCACTCAACCGATATACAGTTTATAGAAAACGGCGAAAGAATAGCGCAAATGGTAATTATGCCGTATTTTAAAGACGAATTTTTTGAGTGTGACGAGTTAGACGATACCGCACGTTCATCAGGCGGCTACGGCTCAACGGGAACGAAATAAGGAGTTTTTTAATCCGCACTGTTTCGGTGCGGATTTTTATTTTTTTACCCGTTTAGAATTTTGTTTTTATATCAATAATATAAATATATAATATAATACTTGACAAGCGGCAGTAAAAAAATGTAAAATAGAATAGTTAATTTGGAATATTGTCGGTATTTCAAGCTGCGGTTGCAGAACCGAGCAAAGTACGGCTTTATACATATATTTTTTTACGGAGGTAAATTTGTTTGATTAACGAAAATGAAAAGAAAAAAAATTACACAAAGACTAACAATAATTACCGCTCGAAATCAAAGTCGGTAGTTGAAAGTCTTGTCAGCGGCAGTTCAAAGAAGCCGACCAAATTTAATAAGCAGGGCAAGGTAAAAAATTCCGCACCCAATAATAAGCGCTATAATGCACCTAAAAAGAGTGAGGCAAAAAAGCCCATAAAAATAATACCGCTTGGCGGTATAGGTGAAATCGGTAAAAATATCACACTTTATGAGTATGACGGTGATATGATACTTGTAGACTGCGGTATGAGTTTCCCCGATGAAGAAACACCCGGCATTGATATAGTAATACCCGATTTTTCGTATATACTTGAAAACAAAGATAAAATAAAGGGTATGGTAGTAACCCACGGTCACGAAGACCATATCGGTGCGATACCGTATCTGCTTATGAACTTTAATTTGCCTATTTACGCGACCAAACTTACGGTAGGTCTTATTGAGGGCAAATTAAAAGAGCATCAACTTTTAAGCGATGCAAAACTCAACACCGTAAACGATGGCGAAAAGGTAACTCTCGGCAAATTTACGGTTGAGTTTATACACGTAAACCACTCTATTCCCGATGCGGTAGGTTTTGCGATTACCTGCGGCGGAGGAACGGTAGTGCAAACGGGTGACTTTAAGATAGACACCACACCTATTGACGATAAGGTAATAGACCTTGCAAGGTTTGCCACAATAGGTCAAAAGGGTGTTTTGGCTTT
>JAKSQL010000229.1 GCA_024404125.1 Clostridia bacterium | reverse complement strand
ATGGAGGAAAGTTAACTAAAAATAATAATAATGATTTTAAAACTATTGAACCGAAAATGATGGGAATAAATGACTTGCCTGAACAGAATAATAATGAAAAATCACCTTTATTATTTAGTTCTTCGTCTTGTCCGAATATTAATCAAAATAGTCAGAATCGTTTTTCAAAAACTGCGTATGCAGAAAAATCAAATCCGTCGGTGAATACTTTGCCTAAAGAAATTGCCGAAATCTTTGAAAGCATCAATCGGGTTGAGAGATACGCCGAGTTTGAATCCGTCATAAAATCCGTTAACGGTACGACCGAGCAGATAATAAGCCGCCGCACCGCCGAGGATACCGAAAATAATCGCACCCTTTACGCCTTTTTTAGCAAGAACGGAAATTGCGATAAGTGTTGCCACGGTAATAAGCAAAGGCATAATCGAAGCCCATGTTGCCGAACCGAGCACGTTGAAAGATACAAGATTTACAAGAGTTGCATCATCGTTAACAACAAGACCTGCATCCTGAAGACCGATAAAAGCAATAAAAAGACCGATACCTGCGGGTATAATCTTTTTAACACGGTTAGGTATTGCATCGAAAATCAAACGACGAAGACCGGTTGCGGTAAGAATAATGAATATCACACCGTCTGCCAGACCGAACAAAAGCGCGCTTGCATAGGTAAAACCGAAACCGAAGCAAACCGTAAATACGAAGAATGCGTTAAGTCCCATACCGGATGCCTGTGCTAAAGGCAGGTTTGCAAGAAGACCTATAAGCAACGTTCCGACTACTGCGGAAAGAGCCGTTGCAATGTAACTTGCACCGAATGTAACACCGTCGAGTTGTTCAAAGAAACCGGGATTTACCATCAATATGTACGCCATTGCCATAAATGTTGTAAGTCCGGCAATAAGTTCGGTACGTACCGTGGTTCCGTTTTCCTTGAGTTTGAAAAACTTTTCCATTGGAATATCCCCTTTGCATAAATTTCAGCCGCTTGTAAAAGTGAATAGCATCGGTAAAAGCGACAAAAAACCGATTAAATACATCACTATACTATATATATACATCGCTTTGCGAATTTTGTCAATATATGCCGAAAAAAATATTCATAATTTTTTAATATTTTCTATAAAGCAAAGATAAAAGTAAAAATCCCCATTCTTACGAATGAGGATTTCTGGCGGAGTAGGAGAGACTTGAACTCTCGCGCCGGTTACCCGACCTACGCCCTTAGCAGGGGCGCCTCGTCACCA
>JAKSQL010000228.1 GCA_024404125.1 Clostridia bacterium | reverse complement strand
GTGCAGCGGGTCAGGTTTTAACTGACGATAACCATTGGCCATGGCGCTTAATTTCATCTCATTATATACATTAAATATATATAACTCTCTTTTGGGCCGACTACTTCCAGCATCCACTGCATATATAATTGCTGTATTTTCGCACCGTTAGCTACAGCTACTAACCGTTCCGCCATGCTTCCACGGTTCTCCGGTTTCGGTTTTCCCCGTCTTTAAACGCCAATGTCATTATTTAATTAGTCGTGAGGCTTTACGACACGCCATTATTCCGGCAATTAACGGTTGCTTCCGGACATATGCAACGTACAGTTTTTTAAAGCTACTCTGTTTCGCTTGGCGGAGAGCCAGGGACTCGAACCCTGAAGGCTTACACCCAACGGTTTTCAAGACCGCCCGACTACCAATTATCACAGCTCTCCATATTTAATTTAAAATTAAAAAAACGGATATTAATAACAAAAAAATTAATTATTCTTTTTAAAATAAAAGTCGCTTTTATCTTCCGCTTTTTTAAATTTATAAAGTCTGTTTTGTTCACAATATGGGCACCCGCCGTGGTTGCGGCAGCTTTTATCTATTGCTTTACTTTTATGATAAGGTTTTCTTTTTTCTTTTCCGTGTTCAATAGCTTTATCAAGACTCATTTTTGTCACCGCTTTTTAAAAAAATAATGGCTCTCACGTCTGCATTACCAACGAGTCTCAATTCGCAAAGCAATTTACTACCCTTGGCCTTTGGGAATTTACTCTGCCGACGATGGACTTAACGCTACAATTTGAAGGGGCGTGCCGTACCCTTACCATTAGTTTTTTGTAGGCAATAGGTACTCAGCCTACTATGTTCCTCCCCCGGACACTCTCCGAGAAGACCTTTGCTGCTTTCAGAGTTTACAAACGCAGCCGAACTCTGTCTTTTCGGGTGACAAACCCGACCCTTCTGCCGGAGTCGAACCGGCGGCAACCGTTAAGAAGGGATATTGATAAGATAGCCCATCGGCAGGAGCTGATAAGAAGTTTAAAAACGCTTATTGTCCCGCCGTTGTGCTTTCCTTTTTTTGTCGGCTCTTTTCGAAGCATTTTATGCGTCCATAAAAGTTGCAGATGACCGACTTCTGCTTTTTCAATAGGCCGTTTATTTCATTCCGTTTACCTCTGCTCCTTTATTCCTTCAATTTCACAAGGGCTTTTAACCTGCGCTCATAGTGACTCATCTCACTCCGCTCTCTTGCACAGGGACCTTTATCTCTATTACT
>JAKSQL010000227.1 GCA_024404125.1 Clostridia bacterium | reverse complement strand
AAAAGGCTTTACACTGACGGAACTGTGTGTAACCATGGCAATAGTTGCAATTATCGGTACCATGATTGTTACCTGCGTTTTGTTTTTTGCAAAGCAAAACAATGATATCACAAAAAACGCTTCTTTTATTGATGATGTAACGGGTATTCAGCAGTTTACAGATGGTTGGCTTAAAAGATATGATAACGATAATCATGAAAAAATAGCTCTTGTTTCCGGCGGCAAGGGGCTGTCTACCAAAAAACTCAACGATACAAAAGCTTTAAAGCTGGTTTTTGAAGACAACACCCTGAAAGATACCGATACCGGAGAATCAAAAAAGTTTAAAAGTGTTGAATCTGTGACATTTGCTTTTTCACCGGAAAACGAGCGGATTGTAAGGGTCACGGTAAAAGCAAAATCAGGAAAAGGCACGGGGGATTTACGATACCTTTAAGCAGCGACTTACAGTAACGGATTTGTAAAAAACGAAAAGACTTTTGCAGATTTTTTAATTTTAGATTATTAAGGATACGGTGACAGTGATAATGTTTTTAAAATCAATAAAGAAAAAAGCGGGATTCGGTCTGACGGAATGTGTTGTGGCATTACTTTTGTTTTCAATCATAACCGGTTCGGTATTGACTATAATGACAACTTCCCGCAATCAGGTAAGAAAGCAAAACGATAAATACAAGATGGATTTGATGGCGAACAACATTCTTGCGGCTTATGAGGGTTGTGATGACTATGATACCTTCCTTAAGGTTTTAAAAACGCTTAACATAGGCACGCAGGTTACGGGAATGGCGGGCAAATCATATGAGGGTGAATCCGGCAGTGCAAGTGAGGGTACATACGGCTTTGACCCCAACAATGTGCCCATGCCTGTGGATTTTGACAAAATTACCGTAACCCCCGGAAAAAACGGTACCGGTAGTGCCGTGTTTTTTGATGCCGACGGCAAAACACTTGCAAGCTTCCCCGGTGATTATACGGGCGGTGTCCTCAGTGAAATGTCCGATTACGGTTGGAAGCCCGATGACATTTACACCCATTCAAACGACTATGCGGTGAGCGGCAAGGTAAAGCTGATTGAAAAGGATAACGCGGAGTACAGCTATACATACAAAATTACGGCGGATAACAAGGTTAATTTCAGCCTGACACCCCCAACCGGGACCGGAAAAACCGTAACGAGAAATGCCTGCGATTTTGAGCAGTATTTGTACGAACACAAGTATTATTTGTTATGTGTTAATAAATTCAAGACAT
>JAKSQL010000226.1 GCA_024404125.1 Clostridia bacterium | reverse complement strand
GAGGAAAGGTTAAAAGAGTCAAGAAAAAACGATTCTTTTACGGGTTTTACAAGCCTTGGTCCTCACCGTGACGATGTTGATTTTAAGATAAACGGTATATCGGCACGCACCTACGGCTCACAAGGTCAGCAAAGAAGTGTTGCGCTTGCGCTTAAATTTGCTTCGAGCGGTGTTATAAAGGAAATAACGGGTGAATATCCCATTTGCCTTTTGGACGATGTTATGAGCGAACTTGATACAACTCGCCAAAATTACATTTTAAACCACATTAAAGGGTGGCAGACCTTTATTACCTGCTGTGACCCGTCAAATGTACAGAATTTAAAGGACGGCAAAATTTTTAATATCAAAAACGGAGGCGTTGTTTAATGTATGTAAACATAGGAAACGCCTTTTGCATAAAAGCGGAAGAAATAATAGGTGTTTTTGATTTTTAAAGCACCACCGTTTCAAAAAGAACGCGAAATTTTCTCAATTTGGCACAGAAAAATAATGAGGTAATAAATATCAGTCCCGACCTGCCTAAAAGTTTTATTGCGGCGGGAAACAAACGGGAAAGAAAGGTTTATCTCTCCCCTCTTGCAACATCCACGGTATTAAAAAGAATAAACAATATAAAGGAATCTTCAATCTGAATTTAAGATTTTTAGAAAGGGAGTTAAAAATGAGCGAGGAAGTAAAGGTACCGGTAAGCGAAAATTATGACGAAAATTCGATACAGGTACTCGAAGGTCTTGAGGCGGTACGAAAGAGACCGGGTATGTATATAGGGTCTACGGGTGAACGCGGTCTGCACCATTTGGTATATGAAATTGTTGATAACTCAATAGACGAGGCGCTTGCAGGTTATTGCGACAAAATTCTTGTTGAACTGCTTGATGACGGCATCGTAAGGGTTACCGATAACGGACGCGGCATACCTGTCGGAATACACCCGACCAAAAAAATACCTACCGTGAGCGTGGTTTTCACCATTCTTCACGCGGGCGGTAAATTCGGCGGCAGCGGATACAAGGTTTCGGGCGGTCTGCACGGCGTTGGTGCATCGGTTGTTAACGCTCTTTCAAAGTGGCTTGAGGTTGAGGTCAAGGACGGAGCGCATATCTATAAGCAAAGATATGAATACGGCAACATCAAAAACGACCTTAAAATAATAGGCGATACAACCGAAACGGGTACTTGTGTTACCTTTAAGCCCGACCCGACTATTTTTACCGACACCACCCGTTACGATTACGATACCTTGCTTCTGCGACTTC
>JAKSQL010000225.1 GCA_024404125.1 Clostridia bacterium | reverse complement strand
TAAGCACTTGAATTTTTAACGGTTAAAGCCATTTAACCTAAATTCAAGTGCTTTTATAATTAAATAGTAGTGGCGGCGCAACCTTAGATCCTTCGACACGCTCAGGATGACAAGGTTGCGCCGCATTGGTCTGCACAACTTGACAAATTTGTCTAAAAGTATTATATTATGCTTAAATTTCGCACTTTGTAACGCTTGTGTGCAGGATTTGTAACGCTTGCGTAATTGATTTTATTAAAATTTTGCAATATAATATTATCGTAACCAAGGCGCGTTACTAACTAAACTAATTTAATTAGGAGGGGCTATTATGCTTGAAGTAATAAACCTAACTAAAATATACAAACAAAAAAAGGGCGGGGTAGACGTAGCCGCGCTCAACGGCATCACGCTCAACTTTCCAAATACCGGCATGGTATTTTTGCTGGGCAAAAGCGGCAGTGGTAAAAGTACGCTGTTAAACGTTTGCGGCGGTTTGGATTCGCCCACCGAGGGCGAAATTATCGTAAAAGGCAAAAGCAGCAAAACCTTTTCGGGTGGGGATTTCGACAGCTACCGCAACACCTACGTCGGTTTCATTTTCCAAGAATACAACATTCTTAACGAGTTTACGGTAGAAGACAACGTTGCGCTCGCGCTGGAACTTCAGGGCAAGCCTAAGGATAAGCAAGTAATTTCTAAACTATTAGAAGAGGTAGACTTAACAGGCTATGCCAACCGCAAGCCCAACACCCTTTCAGGCGGTCAAAAGCAGCGTATTGCCATAGCGCGTGCGCTGGTTAAAAACCCCGAAATAATCATGGCTGACGAGCCGACGGGCGCACTTGACTCCGCCACGGGTAAACAGGTTTTCGATACGCTTAAAAAGCTTTCAAAAACCAAACTCGTCATCGTCGTTTCGCACGATCGCGATTTCGCCGAGTATTACGCCGATAGAATAATAGAGCTTAAAGACGGCCAAGTATTATCCGACGTAACTAAAACTTACGATAAATCCGAAGAGCTTTCTGCCAATTTAAAGGTAGTGGGCGACACGCTGTGCGTATCGGGCGGCCAAGACCTTTCCGACGAGGATTTTGACAGGATAAAGAGCTTTGTAAAAAGCGGCGGTGAATTGGTGATAGCCAAGGGCGAAAGGGAGGTAACGGCGTTTAAACAAGCCGCGCGCATTTCCGAAAACGGCCAAGAAACGTTTGCGCCCACCGTTGCAACCGAAGCCAAACAAACCGAGCAAAACTGCAAATTTATCCGCAGTAAAT
>JAKSQL010000224.1 GCA_024404125.1 Clostridia bacterium | reverse complement strand
GTGCAGATATATTGACGGACAGTAATTCTTAAAAGAAAAATGTCGGTATAAAGGTGATAATATGCAATACAGATTGAATAAAAAGGGCGAAAAAATCAGTTCCCTCGGCTTCGGCTGTATGCGACTTCCGAAAGATGATGAAGCGCTTTGCAAAAAACTTTTATATTCAGCCGCCGAAAACGGAGTAAACTATTTTGACACCGCTTACCTTTACGGCGGTAATGAAGAACTATTGAGCAAAATTATTGACAAAGAACTTCGTGACAAAATAAACATCGCTTCAAAACTTCCGCACCACCTCTGCAAATCGGGAAAAGATTTTGACAAAATTTTTTATACAACTTTAAAAAGACTTAAAACCGACAGAATAGATTATTATCTTATTCACTCTTTAAACGATGTAAATGTATGGCAAAGGCTTACAAGATACGGCATAAAAGACTGGGTAGCCGAAAAAAAGCAAAGCGGTGAAATAAAAAACATCGGCTTTTCATACCACGGTGCAACCGGTGACTTTAAAAAACTTATTGACGATTTTGACTGGGATTTTTGCCAGATACAGTACAATTACCTTGACGAAAACAACCAGGCGGGCATTACCGGGCTTGACTACGCCTGCGAAAAAGGTGTTCCCGTTATTATTATGGAACCGCTCAGAGGCGGTAAACTTACAAACGACCTCCCCGACAGCGCAAAGGAAATTTTAAAAACGGAAAATAAAAATGCTTCCGACATAGGTCTTCGCTGGGTTTGGAACCACAAAGGTGTTATGACCGTTTTAAGCGGTATGAGAAACGAAAACGACCTTAAATTAAACCTTGCTTCGGCAGAAAAAGGGCTTCCCGACAGTTTTTCCGACGAAGATTTTTTGACTGTTGAAAAACTGAAGAAAGAAATCAATAAATATTCCGTTGTACCCTGTACGGGTTGCGGATACTGTTTGCCGTGCCCTTACGGTGTTGCGATTCCCACCTGTTTTTCCGACAGAAACGCATACGAGCGAAACAAAAACAAACGAAAATTATTTAAAATCGACTCGGCAATAACGCACTATGTTCAAAGTACCGGGCTTTTGGGAAAAGGCGCCGGCAATGCCGGAAAATGCCGCGGTTGCGGCGCTTGTGAAAAAAAGTGTCCGCAACACATTGAAATAAGAAAAGCACTTAAAGAAACGGCAGGCGTTATGGAGCCGTGGTATATTAAAGTCGCTTCAAAAGTCGCTCAAACCGTCAACTCAAGAAAATAAAAAATCAAACAACAAAAAACGCTTTTCTTACA
>JAKSQL010000223.1 GCA_024404125.1 Clostridia bacterium | reverse complement strand
CGACATCTGCCGCATGTTCTCCCTTACCGGTAGCAACCGCGCTGTAAACATACTGCTCTACAACCTGACCGCCTTTAAGATGTCCCTCAATGACCTCTTTTGCCTTTTCGGCGGTCATCTTAACATAGGTTACCTTTTCTTTGCCTGCCTCGTAGATTTCAACTACCGGCTCGAACTGGCAGATACCGATACAACCGGTCTGCAAAACGGTCACCTTATCGGAAAGACCGCTGTTTTTGATTTCCTCAACAAAAGTATCAAGTACCGGACGCGCGCCTGCCGCTATACCGCAGGTAGCCATTCCGACAACAACACGGATTTTGCCCGAATCTTTTGCCGGAATTACCGTGTCTTTATTCTTTTCCTTGATTGCTTGCAATTCAACCAATGAATTCATATATATATCTTCCTTTCTTTAATGAGTTACTGCTCGGTATTATGTAAACTTAATCGGTATACTTTGCAAGAATACCGTCAATATCATCAACCGTAAGACGACCGTAAACATCGTCGTTTACAGTAAGTACCGGAGCAAGACCGCAAGCACCTATGCAACGGCAAGCCGTAAGAGAAAATTTTCCGTCGGCAGTGCATTCATCTGCACCTATACCTAACTTTTCGGAAAGTTTATCCATTATATTACCGGAGCCCTTTACATAGCAAGCGGTACCCAAACATACCGATATATTATATTTGCCTTTCGGTGAAAGCGCAAACTGTGCATAGAAAGTGGCAACGCCGTATATCTTTTCAAGCGGCACCTCCATACCCTCGGCAATCATATTCTGTACCTCAAACGGTAAGTAGCCGTAAATATCCTGTGCTCTTTGCATAACGACCATCAAATTGCTCTTATCATACTTGAGTTCATCAATAGCCTGCTTGAGTTTGGCTTCCTGCTCGGCTGTTCCGTTAAACGGAAGTTTACTGATTTTCTTTTTCAGTTACGGAAATCCTCCTTATAGATTTTGACCGCACAAAACCGCTTTTGACCGAAATGCACGACCATACTGTAGTAGTATAACATATATTTTATAAATTGCAAAGACTTTTTCGACAAATTTTTAACGATTTTTTAAAAAGTCATAAATTACCTCAAAAAGTATTGAGTTCTAAAATGTACAAGCCGCACATAAAGTGTTAAAGGAACATAAAAAGGAATGATGAAAATGCAAAAATGTGCAGGCTTTGAAAGTGCGGTACTTAACCTTTGTGAAAGAATAAGAAGACCCATAGAGTTTTTACCCGACAGCATAAAGGAAAGTATAGAGGAAATACGCG
>JAKSQL010000222.1 GCA_024404125.1 Clostridia bacterium | reverse complement strand
ACGTCTATAAGTACATTCGCATTGCTCCTCTCTACACCGTCACCGTAGAGAATGACTGCAACGGTACAGCGGAAGCAGACAAAACCACTGCGGCAGCGGGTGAGACGATCACCCTGACCGCAACACCGAATAGCGGTTATCATTTCAAAGAGTGGCAAAGCTCAGATGTAACAATCAGAGGAAACACCTTCATCATGCCGGAGAAGAATGTCACCGTAACGGCAATCTTCGAGGCTGATGCTCCTACCACCTACACCGTAACCTTCAATATGAACGGTCACGGTACTCAGGTCGCAGATCAGACGGTTGAGGACGGAAACAAGGCTACCAAGCCTGCCGATCCTACCGCAGAAGGTTGGACATTCAGCGGCTGGTATAAAGATGCCTCTTGCATTTCGGCGTTTGATTTCAACACCCCCATTACCGCAGATACTGTGGTATATGCTAAATGGTCTTGCGTTCATGCCACTACCAAGGCAACAACCACCAAAGCAACCTTAACGGCAAACGGCAAGGTTGTCAGCAAATGTTCGGTTTGCGGCAAAACCACTACCAAAACCGTATATATCCCCAAAACCTTCAGATTGTCTGCCACAAAGTATACTTATAACGGAAAGGTAAAAAAACCTTCCGTAACAGTAAAGGACAGCAAAGGCACCACACTTAAAAAGGGTACCGATTACACCGTTACCTATGCCTGCGGACGAAAGTCGGTAGGCACCTATAAGGAAACCGTTAAGGGAACCGGCAAATACAGATTTACAAAAACCTTAACCTTTAAGATTAACCCCGCAGCCACTAAAATCGTATCTGCTGGTAACGTCTCTACAAAGAGCATCAAGGTAAAATGGAGCAAGGCAGCAGGTGCAGGCGGCTATCAGGTTATGCTTAAAAAAGGAACCAAAACCGTAAAGAAGGTAAAAATAACAAAGTCAACCACGTTGACCAAAAAGGTTACAAAGCTGGCAAAGGGCAGTACCTATAGGGTATACGTTCGCAGCTACAAAACCGTAAGCGGCACAAATTATTACTCGGCATGGAGCGCATATAAAAGCGTAAAAATAAGTAAATAAAAATTGCCGTTTAAACTTATTAAACGGCCGAAAGGCTTGGCAAATTACAAAAACGACCTGTTAAAAGCAGGCCGTTTTTTGTGCTTGATTTACTAAAATTAAGTCAAATCCCAAAAATTCAATTGACAAATCAAATGTGCGGATTTATAAAGCAAAAAAGAGATACCGAGAAAAGCATTTCTGCTAATCTCGGTATCTCTTTGCCTCG
>JAKSQL010000221.1 GCA_024404125.1 Clostridia bacterium | reverse complement strand
GGCGGCAGAAGGCGAAGAACTTTCACTTTTCAGTTTATCGCAGGGTACCGAGTGTCTGCAATATGAGTTTGAAAAGAATACCGTTGTTTTCTTCTTTCAGGACAGCGGACTTAGTGCTATATCACTTTCTAAATAATAATTTCAGGAGATAAAAATGGCGATAACCGTTGAAAAGAAACAGTGGGAAACCATGCCCGTTTTGGCATTACGCGGGGTAGTGGCACTCCCGACAATGATGCTGACATTGGATGTTGTAAGAAAAAAATCGGTTCAGGCGGTAACCTATGCAATGGAAACGCAAAAACCGATATATCTTATCACGCAGAAAAATATACTCACCGAAAATCCCGAAAATAAGGATTTGTATAAGGTAGGTTGCGTATGCCGCGTAAGGCAGATACTAAAGATGCCCGACGGCATTATCAAGGTGTTGCTTGAGGGCATATGCAGGGCAAAACATACCTGCTTTTCGGATAAGGGTAAATTTTACGAGGCTAACATAGAGGCATTTGAAACTCTGCCTATAAAAAGCCGTCCTAATTATGTTGAGAGCCTTATCAGGCGCATAAGAGAGGAATTTTTCGCGTTTTTGCAGGTAAATAATCTTGCAGACGATATTGCCGCCACCGCCGAAAGCTGTGACGACCTTGATTTTCTGTGCGATTATCTTGCGTATCACGTTCCCGCTCCGTTTGACGATAAGCAGTTCATACTTGAACAGAACAATGTTATAAAACGCGCGAAGATACTTATTGCAATGCTCGATAAGGAGCGCCAGATATCGCAGATAGATAAGAAAATAATAGAAAAGACCAAGCAAAGCATAGACGATAACCAGAAAGAGTTTTACCTTAAAGAGCAGATGCGCATAATAAGTGATGAACTTTACGGCGATGACTCTCTTGCAGATATTGATACATACTATGAATCAATAAACGGTCTTAACGCAAGCGAAGATGTAAAAGAAAAGTTAAGGCACGAAACTGCCAAACTTGCAAAGATGCCGCAGGGCTCACACGACGGTGCGGTGCTTCGAACTTGGCTTGATACTCTTATCGAACTGCCGTGGGGCAAATTTGATAAGACAAATGTCGATATAAACCGCGCCGAAAAGATACTTGACCGCGATTTTTACGGTATGAGTAAGGTCAAGGAGCGCATACTCGAAATGCTGTCTGTTTATGCGCTGTCGCCCGACATTACAGGGCAAATACTCTGCCTTGCGGGGCCTCCCGGAGTGGGTAAGACCTCAATAGGCAAAACGGTAGCCGAGTGTATGGGCAGG
>JAKSQL010000220.1 GCA_024404125.1 Clostridia bacterium | reverse complement strand
CCCGCGACTTCCAGAAGTCCGTAATGACCGGAGGCATCGGCAAGGATAAAGCAGGGGTAGAGTTTTTGGCAAAAGCAGGCGCCGACGGGATTATAAGCACCAAAACCAACATAATCCGTTTTGCAAAGGAAAAGCGGATTTTTGCGGTACAGCGCATTTTTGCTCCGGATTCACAGGGGGTAAACAGTGCCGCCGAGCTTGTCAAAACCACAAATCCCGACTTTTTGGAGGTTATGCCGGGTGTGGCATACAAAGCGGTGCAAAAGCTTGCCTTAGTTAAAATACCCGTTATTGCGGGGGGACTTATTGAAACAAAAGCAGAGGTGCAAAAGGCACTCAGCTTTGGAGCGGTGGCGGTTTCCACCGGCAAAAAAGAGCTGTGGGACTGAAGCTTTACATCAAAAACCGCGGCTTCCTCAATTTGCTTGCATAAAACAACTTTAAGCACAAAAACGCCCATAAAAACAAGAATAGGAATAATTCCTATTCTTGTTCAGAGTGTAGACAAAGTCCTCGAAAGAGGGCTTTGTTTTTTGCATAAATAGCAGAAAAAGGAAGTGAAATATGGTAGAAGATAAATATTGTTTGGATAACGGTAGACCGAGCATAAATCCGGTAATTTACACGATAGAACAACTTTTTGGTATTGTCAAAGAGCGTCACGGTTTAAGATACACACAAATGATAGGCAAGGCTAAAATGGAAATGAAGGTCGGGCTTACTTTTGCGTGCCTGAATCTTAAAAAATTAGCAAAAATACTCGATAAAAACAAAGAGTATACTGCTACTACTTTTCAAGTGATTTTACGATATAAAATTTTTTACTGTCCCTTTTTGCGTTCCGGACTTTTTTACACTCCCTCCAGACTGACGCTTATGTAGTCAGCCCAAAGCTTACTCCCAGTGCCCTGTCAACTTTACCCATGGCACCGGCGTCCAAGCTGCCCATTTTTTCACGCAAACGCTGTTTGTCAATGGTTCGCACCTGTTCTAAAAGCACTACCGAATCCTTGGCAAGTCCGCAGTTTTTTGCCCCAACATTTATGTGGGTGGGTAAGCGGTTTTTATCCTGCTGACTGGTTATGGCGGCGGCAATAACGGTGGGACTGAAACGGTTTCCCACATCGTTTTGTATAATAAGCACCGGGCGGACTCCCCCTTGCTCTGAGCCTACCACCGGGCTTAAATCTGCATAATATATTTCTCCTCTTTTTACGGTCATACAGCTTCCTTTTCCTTTCCCTGCAATTTGTTTTACCGATAATAGTTTTGCCTTTCATTCCGGTTTT
>JAKSQL010000022.1 GCA_024404125.1 Clostridia bacterium | reverse complement strand
AACAAAAACAAAAAAAAAAAAAAAAAAAACAAAAGAAAGAAAAGAAAATACAACCTGAAAAGTCACCATACCGATAAATCCTATACGGCTTAAAAGTCCGTAAGAATTAACCCAATTTCTGAACTTTTCGGGCTCGGACACAAATTTTATCAACGGTTTGCCGACTGTAAACGATATAAAAGTTACAAATACAATCACAACAAAAAGCATTACCGCGGTAATAAGTTTTTTCTGCTTGATTGTAAGACTTGCAGTTTTAAAATCTTTCATACTTTCCCCCACTTTTACAAGTACAATTATAATCGCAAATTTATCATTATGCAACACTTGAAAAAAGTAATTAAAAATGATAGAATGAATTATACAAAACTATTTGGGGTGAACTATGAAACACGAAATACTGCTTTCGGCACCGCCTATTCTTAAAGATTTTCTTACATATAACGAAACGATTAAGGGAAAGTCCTCCCGTTCGGTAGACGAATACTATCTCGATTTACAAACCTTTTTCAGATATCTGCTTTTAATTCGAGGTAAGGTTGATAAGCATACCGATTTTGAAAAAATCAGTATTGATTGTGTTGATGCCGAACTCTTATCAACCGTAACTATTTCCGACCTTTATGCATTTATAGTTTTTTGCAAAGATGTACGGAACAACAGTGCGGCAACAAGGGCGCGAAAAACCTCAACACTCAGAATATTTTTCAAATACTTAACATCACAAATTCATTTGCTCGAGGTAAATCCCGCAGAGTTGCTTGACTCCCCTAAAGTTAAACAGTCATTACCTAAACACCTAACACTTGAGGACTCACTTGAACTCTTAAATTCGGTAGAGGGGCCCTACAAAGAGCGCGATTACTGTATTCTTACTTTGTTTTTAAACTGCGGTATGCGTCTTTCAGAACTTTGCGGACTAAACCTTTCCGACATACATTCTGACGGCACTTTGCGCCTGCTCGGTAAAGGCAACAAGGAAAGAATTGTATACTTAAATGATGCCTGCACCGAGGCAATAAAAGCATATATGGCTGTAAGGCCTAATGACGATATAGTTTTTACCGACCGTAATGCGCTTTTTATTAGCAGAAACAAACGGCGAATAAGTAACAAAACGGTTCAACATCTTGTTAAAACTTATCTTGAAAAGGCAGGGCTTGGCGGTCAAGGATATTCAACACATAAACTGCGCCATACCGCCGCTACCCTTATGTATCAGCACGGTAATGTTGATATAAGGGTGCTAAAAGATATTTTAGGTCATGCCAATTTAGGCACAACGCAAATTTACACACACATTTCAAATCAACAAATTAAAAATGCCATTGATTCAAATCCCCTATCTAAAACAAAGCCAAAATAAGAAAGCGGTGTTAACACCGCTTTCTTTTTTTTAAAGTATAATGCAAACAAGACCGTTGCAACCCTCGTTTATTACCCGCTCAATCGTCTCCTTGACGCGCATTCGGGCATCGGCAGGCATACGGGCAAGTTTGGTATGAAGTCCTTCGTTAACAAGTTCGTGGAGTGATTTTCCGAATATATTTGAGTCCCAAATCTTAACGGGATCTTCCTCAAACTCACTTAACAGATACATAATAAGGTCTTCCGACTGTTTTTCACTGCCTACAATAGGACTTACCTCTGTGGTGATATTTGCTTTCATAAGGTGAATTGACGGCGCCGATGCTTTGAGCCGTACACCGTATTTACCGCCCTGCTTTACAATTTCCGGCTCTTCTAAATGCAGTTCGTCAATGGTGGGCATTACTATGCCGTAACCTGTTGCCTCAACCTCGTCAAAAGCATTTTTAACCCGCATATACTCTTTTTTCATATTGGCAAGTTCATTTATATTGCTCATCAGTTCCTGCTCATCGGATATTTGAAGTCCCGTAGTTTCACCGAGCACTTTATAGAAAAGCGAATTTTTAACGTCTACCGCTACTACCGCGCTCCCCTCACCCAAATCAACCGACTGAACGTGTGCGCCGTTTACGTTGTCGCTCTCGTCAAAGGCGTTCTCAAACTCTTTTATATCTCTTATATGTACTACATTCTCGGCGGATTTTTTAATCGACTGTGTAAGGTCGGCTCTTAACCAATGGTCTATCGGCAACGTGTTTATCCATTTCGGGAAATTTATACAAATTTCTCTTACGGGGAATTCGTAAAGTATTCGGGATAATATGCGCTTTATATCGTTTTCGGTAAGGTCAAGACAGTTTATCGGAATAACAGGCACACCGTATTTATCAGTAAGTTGCGCTGCCTTACTTGTTGCCTCCGCGGAATTCGGATTCATACAGTTAAGCAGTACGATAAACGGTTCAATATTTTTCAGTTCTGAAATAACACGCTGTTCGGCTTCCTCGTATTCTTCGCGCGGAATATCGCTTATGCTGCCGTCGGTAGTGATAACAAGACCGATAGTTGAATGTTCGTTAATAACCTTTTGTGTGCCGATTTCCGCCGCCATATTAAAAGGTATCGGCTCATCGTACCAAGGTGTCATTACCATACGGGGTTGGTCGTTCTCAATATATCCGAGTGCGCTCGGCACTATGTAACCTACACAGTCGATAAGCCGCACGTTCATCGTGATATTTGTTTCAAGACTTATCTGCGTACCCTTTTCGGGTATAAATTTCGGCTCGGTAGTCAATATGGTTCTTCCCGAAGAGGACTGCGGCAGTTCATCGTTTGCACGTTCTTTTTGGTATTCCTCCGAAATATTAGGCAAAACGAGTTTCTCCATAAACTGCTTTATAAAGGTAGATTTACCCGTTCTTACGGGCCCTACCACACCGATATATATATCGCCGCCTGTTCTTGATGCAATATCCTGATATAACTGCGTGTTATTCATAAAAAATCCTCCGTTTTTTATTTACTGTTAGATAAATATGAGGATTCTTTACGGTTTGTGACATAAAAAAAGAGACTCGCACGGGAATTCAGTGTATATTCATTTACAATTACGCAAAAAAGGTTGCAGTTAATGTTTCTGCAACCTTTTTTATGAAATATTTTACTTTGAGTGTTCGTTGTACTACCGTCAACCGAAATAATTATTTTTCGGTTTTTCTGCACTTTGATACGTATTCATTTGCATTCTTACCAATGGTTTCGTAATCGTTTCGGTCGGAAAGTTCCTTACTTACTATTCCCGAGCCGACACCGAAACCGTATGCGCCGTTTTTTAAATACCCATCAATTTCTTCACAACCTATACCGCCTACCGCCAAAAGTTTAACTGTAGGCAAAGGTGCCGCTACGTCTTTAAAATAGCGAGGTCCAACTGCCGCGGCGGGAAATACCTTGATATAGTCCGCTCCGGCTGTATGTGCGGCTTCAATTTCGGTAACGGTCATAGCGCCCGGAATTGAAATCATACCCGATTTCTTTGTACACTTAATAACTGACGGTTTCATATCAGGCGAAATAATAAATTTGCACCCTGCTTTTTTTGCGAGTTTTACCTGCTTTTTATTTAAAACCGTTCCCGCACCTATAAACATTTTACCCTCAAAGTGTTTAACAGCCATTGCAATTTTTTCGGCAGTTTCTTTATCGGAGGTTTTTCCGCTTTGATCAAAGGTTATTTCGGCAAGACGGACACCGTTTTCGTAAAGGGCAGTCAATACCGGAATAATCTTTTCTTTCTCTACCCCTCGAATAATTACTATCAATCTTTCTTTTTCAATGCAATCTTTGATCATTTAAAATTTTTCCTTTCAATCAGCGGTTATTAAAACAGTTTATCGGGATTAAGTATGTTGTTTTTATCAAAAACTTTTTTAATGCCGCGCATTAGTTCAATTTGAGTGCTACCGAATGTATCAGACACATACTGCTTTTGGGCGTATCCTATACGCCATAAATCACTAAGTCAATTATACTAAATGAAACTTAAAAAAGCAATTACAACATTAAAAACTAAAAAATGTTTGTCCGGCTACCCCATATAGAGGTCAAGTCGGAATATATACACGAATTATAATTCAAAACAACAATAAAACAAACAATTAAAACGAAAACGGCCGAATCTACCGTATATTCGGGTAAGTGGAGTGATTATACATAATAATACAAAAGCCTCGGGAATCCCATAAATAAAGGGATTTCCGAGGTTTTTTACGGTTTTAATAATTTTAATTTTTAAGAGTCGATATAAAGTTGATTTTCATCTGCCGTCATTTGCAATTTTGTATTTTATTCTTGCACCGTATTTGGTGGAATAAAGAAGACCAAGTTCTTCAAATTTTAGAACAAAGCCTCTGATTGTCGCATAAGCGGCATTACCGAAATCCTTTTCAAGTTGTTTGGTTGAAAACTCTCCCGTACCGTAGAAAGAAAGCACGAATTTCCACAGTTTTGTTTCCTTTTCGGTTATTTTGCCACTCGAAAGTGCATTTTCGTAAACTTCAAAAGTATCAGTTCCGACAACTTCCCCCGTTATCTCGTTATATACATTTTCGGTGAAGTACAGAACAAAAGGTGTAACATCAAGAACACCGCTGTACTTTTTGTTATTTTCAATCGTGGTGTATGAGTCGTAATATTTTTTCCTTGTTTTTTCAATCTTGCTTGAAAACGGGATAAACAAAGCAGATTTATAACCCTTGCGAATTAAAAACCATAAGTGCAAAAGACGGGCCATTCTTCCATTGCCGTCAAAATAAGGATGAACAAAGCAAAAGTAAAAATGAATAATAGCCGCTTTATAAAGGTCGTTTATGTCATCATCTTTATTGATAAATTCAATAAGTTGTTTCATATAGGTTGCAACTTTGGCTGCAGGTATTCCCGTATGCTCGATATGGTCGCTTACGGCAAAAACTTTATCGTGCCTATAATAATTGTCATCAATGAGTTTGTCTTCTTCGGGCAAAAATTCGCCGACCGTCATCATATAGAGTTTGTAAAGATTTTCTTCGGTGATTGCGTTGTCGGTTGAAATGAATTCAAAGCCCTTTTTAAGTCCCATAATTCTGTCTTCCTGCTCGGTCTTAGGTGCATAACCTTTTAGAATATTGCGTACAGAATCACGGGAAAAATCTATGCTTTCAATGGCACAGGTTGAAATGATTTCATCTTCCGCCGCCTTTATTCCGTATCCCGTATCCCTATTTTTAAGAAGCAATTTAACCGTGTTTTGCGACAGTTTCGCATGAGAGCCGATAAATACAAGATGATTGCCGTTTTCGTCAAGTAGCGGTAATTTTTCATAATATAAATCTTTTAAGTCCTCTAAAAACGCCTCAAAGTCTTTACCGTATTTATATGACATCTTTTCAAAGTGGTATAAATTTTTGTTAGTTAAAATTTCGGTAAACTTTTTAATATCCATTATTCCCTCCGATAATATAAAGTATCAGTTTATATCAGTATAATATTATTATACACTTTTGTCAAGATTATATCCGCTAATCAAAAAGTGTCAGGTAAAAAAATAAAGGTGAGGAAAATCCTCACCTTTATTTTTTAATGCTCATAATTCTTCGGTTTTAAAGGTCTCATAACCCTCATAGTAGTAACTGTTATCTATGCCTTTCATATAAACCTCACGGCTACCGATATCATCAGTTAAGGCATCAGATAATATATACTTGATTTCCGTATCCTTAATCGGACTGCGCTCCATTGCAAGCAAATAGTCTTCTTTGTCAACTCTACTCCAATCAACAACTTTTTTAAGCTGCTTTTTAAACATAAGGTCAAGCCAAATGCGAGTGCTTCTGCCATTACCCTCTCTAAACGGATGGGCGATATTCATCTCTACATACTTCTCAACGATTAAGTCAAAAGTATCCTGTGGCATTTTATCAATGTTATTTAAAGCAGCTTCCAGATACATCACCGGTGCAAATCTGAAATTGCCTTTTGCAATATTTACGGTGCGTACTTCACCGGCAAAATCGTAAATATCGTCAAAAAGGTATTTGTGTATTGCTTTAAGTGATTCAAATTTACCAGGTTCGAGTTTATCAAGAAAGCCGCTTTCAAAAAGTTCCAAAGCCCTTTTTTTGCTGATGCGTTCTTCCTCACGAGCAAGGTCTGAAGGGTTAGTAAGGCCCAATTTATTTGTAAGCATAAATACCTCCCTAAACGATTTATTTTGCTGCAATTTCTTTTATTATTATAACATATTTTAAGAGTTTTTTCAAATAAAATATATCAAATTCTTAAGAGTTAAAAATAAATGTATTCATAAAACTTTCAGAAAATTAAAAGAACATATATCATAGGAAGACAAAGCGCTTACTTGATGAACATATGAATTTATGTGTGATTCTATAATGTAAAACAAACCCCGAAGAGCCTCTAAAATAGGGACTTTTCGGGGTTTCCTCTAATGGAGCTGCTAACCGGAATTGAACCGGTGACCTCGTCCTTACCAAGGACGCGCTCTACCGACTGAGCCATAGCAGCATTTAGGCGACTTAAACATTATATTATAATAAGCCGCTAAAGTCAAGAAATAATTTTATAGTTCGATATTTACTTGCTTTTTTGACGGGGTGTACGGTCTGTACTTTATTCCGGCACTGTCAAACATTCGCTTAGACGCCTTTACACCGTCAGTATCGGCATATTTATCGCACATATAAACGACTTCCGCTATGCCGGACTGAATAATCGCCTTTGCGCACTCGTTACACGGAAACAGCGTGGTATATACCGTACTGCCTGCAACCGAGCCGTTATGAGAATTAAGTATTGCATTAAGTTCCGCGTGACACACATAAAGATACTTTGAGTCAAGACCGGGGTTTTTATCCCAGGGGTATTCGTCATCGTCACAACAGTGCGGCATACCGTTATACCCTACCGAAAGTATTTTTTTATCACTATCGACTATGCAGGCACCGACCTGAGTAGACGGGTCTTTACTGCGCATAGAGGAAAGAATGGCTATGCCCATAAAATATTCGTCCCAAGTAAGATAATCGTTTCTTTTCATACTCACACCTCTAACACATTATAACTGTTTTTTTCAAACTTTGCAATCTTTTTCTTTTATAAGCGTAAGCGCCGCTAAAATCATAACAAGCGGAAACACCGTACAAACGGCAAATCCTTTTTTAAGACTGCCCGAAACATCTGCAATATATCCTAAAAGCCAAGGGCCTGCCGAACAACCTATGTCACCGCAAAGGGCAAATATACTGAACATTACGGTATTTCCGCCGCCAAAACGTTTTGCGGCAAGTGAGTATGTGCCGGGCCATAAAAGACTTACCGAAAATCCGCACAAAGCGCAAAACACAAGTGATAAAAAGTTAATATTTGTAAATGCAACAGTAAGATAGCAAATAACACAAAGTATATTATTTAAAATAAGTGCTTTTTTAATTGAAATTTTGTCTGAAAAAGCGCCGTAAAGCACTCTTCCTATTCCCATACATACTGCAAAACTGCAGGGGCCTAACAAGTCACCCGTAAGTTTTGAAACACCTAATGCATTTTGAGCAAAAACAGATGCAAAACTTGCCATTGAAATTTCGCTTGCACCCGCACAAATCATAAATATAATAAAGCAAATAAACTCTTTACTTAAAAAGTTACGGTTTGAAAAACTGCCTTTAACCTCATTCGGTTCTATTACGGTGACTTTTAAAAAGAGCACAGTGTTAAATAAGGGTACTATTGCCCAAACGAGCGGTATAAAGCGCCAATTACCGTATCCCAAAAGCAGTACCATAAAGGTAGTAACGGCTACTGTAAATGTTTGTCCCCAACAGTAAAAAGAATGTAAAAATGCCATATTTTTCGCCTTGTTTTCAGTAGGCAAAAGTTCCATTATCGGACTTATCACCACTTCAATCATTCCGCTGCCAAAAGCATATACAACAACCGAAATTATTAATGCAAGGTAGGTATTACTCATAATGCCCGTAAGGACTGTAAGCATTATGAGTCCCGTAGTTACGAATATATGGCATAATACGGCGCACCCCTTATACCCTATTCTTTTGACGACAGACGGGGTTACGGCATCGGATAGCAACTGTGTAAAAAAGTTAATAAATACAATTCTGCCGAGCTGTTCATAGGTTAAGTCGAGGTTTGTTTGAAAAACTATAAAAAGTATCGGCAGAAAGTTATTAATTATTGCCTGAACAATGTAACCTATATAGCAGGCAAGTTTTGTTTGCTTCAAATTCATTACTTACCCTCTGTTATCTTAAGCAGTTCGTTCGGCTTTTCTATAACATACTCGACACCCGCGTCACAAAGTTCTTTTTTTGTACGAAATCCCCAAGTAACGCCTACCGACACAGCGCCGCAGTTTTGAGCGGTTTTTACGTCAACATTTGAGTCGCCTATAAAGATACACTCGCGCGGATTAACCTTAAAACTTTGCATTGCCGCATTTACGGCAGAAGGGTCGGGTTTTAACTTTGTATTTTCACTTTTTCCGATAATCAAATCAAAACTGTCACCGAAAAAGTGCTTAACGATAATTTGCGCCATTTCCTGCGCTTTATTGGTAACAACCGCTATTATTATTCCTTTTTCTTTTAAAGCGGTTATAAGGTCAAATATGCCGTCATAAACATACGTTTTATCGGTACAGTGCAATCGGTAATAGTTTAAAAATTCCTCTTTAAGCAAATTTACCGTCTTATCATTTCTTGCTTCCTCGGGCAATGTCCGCTCTATGAGTTTAGGTATACCGTTGCCTACAAAGTAATTGTATTCGTCAAGTTGCTTTTCTTCAAAATTATGCTTTTTTAAGACGTAATTATTAGACTGTGCCAAATCGTAAAGAGAATTTACGAGCGTACCGTCCAAATCGAAAAAAACTGCCTTAATCATTATAAAACCACACCCAAAAGTATAATAAAGAAAAAGTCCCGAAAACATAAGTTTTCGAGACTAGTCAAAGTTTCGTAATCAGTCTGCTCTGGTGACCTTGCCTGAACGCAAGCAACGGGTGCAGGCATTTATATGACACGGAGTACCGTTTACTATCGCCTTAACCCTTTTAACGTTAGGTTTCCAAGTTCTGTTGGAACGTCTGTGTGAGTGAGAAACCTTGATTCCGAAAGCAATTTCTTTACTGCAGATATCACATTTTGCCATGGTCTGCACCTCCTTTAAGATTGGACTGAAAATTATCAGTCACATAGCAAATACTATAATACCAAAAAACAAACAATAATGCAAGCATTTTTTTAAAAAAATGCAAATTTTCAGTTTTCCGCGTGTTTAGGGCGCATCATAAGGTCTTTTACTACCGTATCAACGGGACGGTTTTCATAAAGAATGGCATAGCACTCGTTTATTATCGGAAGTTCAATATTATATTTCTTTGAAAGTTCGTGTGCCATAAGAGCCGCATAATAGCCCTCTACCGTTCCTACTGCCTCAAGCGCCTGCTTAACGGGTGTGCCGCTTCCTACCATATTGCCGAAACGGTTGTTACGGCTATGTCTTGAAGTGCAGGTTACTACCAAGTCACCTATACCCGTAAGACCTGCAAAGGTGCGCTCGCTTGCCCCTAATGCAACACCGAGTCGCGCCATTTCGGCAAGTCCCCTTGTTATAAGCGCCGCTTTTGAGTTATCGCCAAGTCCCAAACCGTCACATATACCCGCGCATATGGCAATTACGTTTTTAAGCGCACCGCCGAGTTCAACACCTATAATATCTTCCGCGGTATATATTCGCAAAAACTCGTTTGAGAGTACACTCTGCACAATTTCCGCCGCCGAGATACAGTCAGATGCCGCAACAAGTGAAGTGGGTATCTTTCTTGCAACCTCTTCCGCGTGGGAAGGACCGGACAAAACAACTATATTATTCTGCGGAAGTTTTTCTTTTATAACCTCCGAAAGTCTGCGCAAAGTTCCCTTTTCAAGTCCCTTTGCAACGTTTACCACTATGCCGAAATCGCTCTCGTTTGCAAGTTTTTCCGCAACCGAGCCGACCGCCATGGAGGGTGTTGCGATTATCGTAATAAGCGAACCTTTAACACAAGATAAGTCGGTTGTAATTTTAATGCTTTCGGGCAAAAATACCCCATTTAAAAGTTTTTCGTTGGTACGCTTTTTTAAAAGCATATCAACTTCATTCTCAAACGGTGACCACAAGGTTACCTCGTGACCGCAAGACTCTGCCGTTATGGCGAGCGCCATGCCCCAACCGCCTGAACCTAAAACCGTAATCTTTGACATAAATGCTACCTCTTAAATCCGAAATTCTTTTCTTCACCCGAAATAAGCCGTTTAATATTATCGGAATGTTTAAGAATAATAATTAAGCCGATAATCAAACTGAATAACATCTGCGGCCAAAACAAAGCCGATTCGTTATGCAACAAAAATGAAAGAACAACTACAACTACTACCGAAACTATGGAACTTACCGAAACTATCTTTGTGATAAGACGTAAAACCGCAAAAACACAAAGACCTACCGCTATCGCAATAGGACAGCAAACGGCATATATGCCTACACCCGTTGCAACGCCTTTGCCGCCTTTAAAATCAAAGAAAAGCGGAAAAACGTGACCTATTATACAAAAAATACCGCAAATATATGCACCGTATACTCCTACTGCCCAGTCACTTACACACTGTCCTGCAATGTACT
>JAKSQL010000219.1 GCA_024404125.1 Clostridia bacterium | reverse complement strand
CAGCAAAGTACCGCCTTTACCTTTACCGCGTATAAAAAAACTGCTTTTTTCTTCGGTATACAGCAAAAGCGTGGCAGTACGCAAAACAACTGCAATGGCTATAAATAAAGAGGAAAACAGAGCAATAAATTTGGTTTTCAAATCAATACACCTCAAAAAGTAATGAACTGTAAAAAAGCATCATAGTATGTTATATCGGACAGGTATCAAAATCTATTTTATTACTTACCTGCCAAATTGTCAAATAAAAAGGAGAAAATAATGAAAACTCTTTATTTAATACTTATTGCCGTATTGGTACTCAGTATGATACTGATACCCCTTGCGGCATCCGGTCATATGCGTGAGCCGGACAAGGCGTCAAAGAAAGTCACGGAAAAAGAACCGGAAAATTTGCAAAAGAAAAGCGGCGACATTTTTACTGTGTATGATACCGAATCCAAAAAAAGCCAAAAACTTACGGCAAAAGAATACATTTGCGGGGTAGTAGCTGCGGAAATGCCGGCATCCTTTCAGCCGTAGTCATTAAAGGCGCAGGCGGTAGCGGCATATACATATGCCTGCTATAACCGTGAGCAAGCAAAGAAAAAAGGTTCAAAATATGATTTGACGGTCGGCGCAGATTCGCCCCAAAGCTATATTCCTTCCGATAAGCTACTGGAAAAATGGGGAGAGCACACCGGGGAATATACTGAAAAAATCAACAGTGCCGTAAATGAAGTGCTGGGCTATACCGTAACTTATGAGGATAAACCCATTTTTGCCGCTTATCATGCCATGTCCGGCGGTAAAACCGAATCGGCGGAGAATGTGTGGGGAAAAAGCTATCCTTATTTGCAGCCGGTAGACAGCGTGGGAGATATGCTCTGCACCGATTATCTGACCGAGGTTTCCTTTTCGGCTGAGGATTTTGCCGCCGGACTTGCAAAAATATGTACCGTCAGCGGGGAACCGGCGGGCTATGTGGGAGAAATAACACACAGTGATTCCGGCAGGGTAATGAATGCGGTCATATGCGGTACAAATGTTACAGGCGGACAACTTCAAAAAGCCTTTTCTTTGCGCTCCGCCAACTTTGATGTTGCTTTTGCGGACGGTAAATTTACCTTTACCGTCAAAGGCTACGGTCACGGGGTGGGTATGAGTCAGCAAGGGGCAAATTATATGGCTTTGCAGGGCAATACATTTACGGAGATACTTGCCTGGTACTACACCGGATGTAAATTGGAAAAAGCAGATTAATATCTTTTGTATTTAACCTTGCGGCGGCGTTTGCGGGCGCGACGGGTTA
>JAKSQL010000218.1 GCA_024404125.1 Clostridia bacterium | reverse complement strand
GGAGCGGGTGATGGGAATCGAACCCACACGACCAGCTTGGAAGGCTGGGATTCTAGCCATTGAACTACACCCGCATAAATTAACAATGAGTATGTTACCACAACATTCAACTTAAGTCAAGTGTTTTTTTGTTTGTGTATTATAATATATAATTATATATATTGACTTTATAAGAAAAATTTGATAGAATATAATGAATAATTTTATCATATAGGGGTTGATTTTACGGTTACGAGTATGACGGGCTTCGGAAGAGAAAAATTAAGTTTCGAAGGGTTTGACGTTACTGTTGAGATTAAATCTGTAAATCATAGATTTTTTGAGTTTTCGTCGAGGATTCCGAGAGCATTCGCTTTTCTTGATGAAAAGTTAAAATCTTTTTGTCAGCAAAGCATTTCGCGAGGTAAAGTAGAAGTAAGTGTTACGGTTGAAAATAATGGCGAAAGCGATATAACACTCGAAATAAACAAAGCGTATGCTGAGGCATATATTAAAGCACTTAAGAATATTGCGAAAGAGTACAAACTTAAAGACGATATAAAGGCATCAAGTCTTATAGGCAATAACGATATATTTGTTTTGAAGAAAAAGGATACGAATGAGCAATATCTTACCGAGTGCGTTATGACTACCGCAAGCGGTGCGCTTAAAAATTTTATTGATATGCGCGCGGCAGAAGGTGAGCGACTTAAAGAAGATGTATTTGCAAGAGCTGACTATATACTTGATAAGGTTGCATTTGTTGAGGAACGTTCACCTAAGACCGTAAAGGAATACAGAGAGCGGCTCGAACAAAAAATACGTGAACTTTTAGGTGATGCTACGGTAGATGAACAGCGGCTTATAACCGAAACGGCGATTTTTGCCGATAAGGTTGCGGTTGCAGAAGAAACTGTAAGACTTCGCAGTCATATAAAAGAACTTAAGGGTTTGTTTGAAACGGGCGGAGCAATAGGCAGAAAACTTGATTTTATAGTTCAGGAAATGAACCGCGAAACCAATACTATCGGCTCAAAAGCGCAGGACGTTGATATAACCAAAACGGTGGTTGATATTAAGTCCGAAATAGAAAAAATAAGAGAGCAAATCCAAAACATCGAATAAATCAAGGTGAATGTTATGAAACTTATTAACATCGGATTCGGCAATATGGTTTCCGCAAACAGAATGATAGCGATAGTAAGTCCCGAATCGGCTCCCATAAAGCGAATCATACAGGATGCAAAAGAAAGAGGAACCCTTATTGATGCTACCCACGGCAGAAGAACCCGTGCGGTAATAATTATGGATA
>JAKSQL010000217.1 GCA_024404125.1 Clostridia bacterium | reverse complement strand
AAAGTAGATTTAAAAATATACCGATGGGAGAATTAAATGGCAGGTATTTACGTTCATATTCCATTTTGTAAATCAAAATGCAGGTATTGCGACTTTGCGTCTTTCCCTGATAAAATAGGCTTTGCCGAAAGTTATATGGCTTGCGTCTATCGCGAAATGGCAATGCGCAAAGAGGAGCTAAAAAACTATAAATTCAATACCTTGTATATAGGCGGCGGCACGCCCTCGGTTATCGACGAAACGTATATCGCCATGTTGGTTGCCGCAGCTAAAAAGAACTTTAACTTGACCCCCGATGCCGAAATCACTATCGAAATGAACCCCGGCACGGTAAGCGCAAGCAAAATAAACACGTATAAAAAGTGCGGCATAAACCGCTTTTCCGTCGGCTTGCAAACGGCAATCGACAGTCAGCTTGCCGAGCTTGGCAGAATACATACTTTAAATCAGTTCGTAACCTGTGCCAAACTTTTAAAGGGCGAAAACTTTTCAGTGGATATCATGATAGGTTTAAAAAATCAAACCTTAGACGATATTACCAAATCGATAGAGGTAGCTGCCTCCTTCGGCGCCAGCCATATTTCTATGTACGCTCTCACGCCCGAAGACGGCACGCCTATTTACACCGACTACTTAAACGGCGAACTTCCCGATGGTGACGAGGTTGCCGAAATGTACGCTCACGGCGTGGCTAAGTTAAAAGGACTCGGCTTCGAGCGTTACGAAGTTTCCAACTTCTGCAAAAAGGGCAAGTACAGCCGCCACAACCTCAACTATTGGCAGCGTGGCGAATATATCGGCTTTGGCGTTGCGGCTTCGTCGTGTATTAACGACGTGCGCTTTACAAACACCTTCAATCTCGACGAATATTTCAAATGTATTCTCTCCAACCACTTTGCCGTCATCGACAGTCAACCCATCGACGACGCGGGCAAAAAGGACGAATTTATCATGCTCGCTCTCCGCACCGCGCAGGGTATAAACAGGGCAGAATACTTGGGGCTTTTCGGCACCGACTTCGTTGAAGAATACTCTGCCGAAATTTCTAAAAAGTCCGCTTATTTAGATATTTCCGACACGCACGTAAAAATCAAAGACGAGTATTTGTTCGTTCAAAACTCAATAATTATCGACTTTTTACAAGAGTGATTTTTTACCGCAGTTCCTTATGGGACTGCGGTAAAATTATATTTTCCGTAAATTTTGTGTGACTAATTCCATTGGTAAATTTATTAATGGTAAAGCAAAGTTGGCTTTTGGTAAATTTTTAATTAAAAATGGGATAGTAGGGGGTTAATTGCTC
>JAKSQL010000216.1 GCA_024404125.1 Clostridia bacterium | reverse complement strand
ATACTGAAACAGTTTATAAATCAAAAGATTCAAGGGGAGAAAGAGGTATACGAACAGTAAACTTGAAAATACCACAAAATCCCCCTCTTTCTCCGATAATTTTACAACTTGATTTGCATACTGTCAACATAATGTTTCAAATTAAACTCTAATATGACAAAAATGTAATAAAAAAGTAAATTAAATACAGAAAGTCGGCTGTCTTTCGACAGCCGACTGTTTAAGATAACATATTATTATTTCATAAATTCGTACATTGTGCGGTAGCACATATATATATCAAGTTTTGAGGTGGTTTCAAAGGGAGCGTGCATCGAAAGTACCGGAACGCCGAGGTCGATTACATCCATACCCAAACTTGCAATATATTTTGCAACCGTTCCGCCGCCGCCGATATCCACTCTGCCAAGTTCACCCGTCTGCCAGATAATACCCGCCTTATCGAGCATTGCTCTTATTTCGGCAACATATTCGGCACTTGCATCGGATGTATCGGACTTACCGCGAGAGCCGGTATATTTTGTTACAACGACACCGTAATTCAAGAAACTTGCGTTTTTGCGCTCCATAACATCCTGAAAAGTCGGGTCCATACCCGCATTGACATCTGCCGAAAGGCATCTTGAATTACGCAATGCCACGGTGACATCTCCGCCCTGACATTTTGTAATATCGCCTACCGTATTCTTAAGGAAATCGGAATTAAGTCCCGTATTACCCTCCGAACCGATTTCTTCCTTATCCGTAAGAATCGCCATAGCGGTATTTTGGGGATTTTCCACTTCAAGCACGGCGGTCAAAGCAGGATATGCACAAACTCTGTCATCCTGACCGTAAGAGCCGATAAGACTGCGGTCAAAACCGATATCGCAGGATTTAAAAGCAGGTACCATTTCAAGTTCTGCCGAAAGAAAATCTTCTTCGGTTATGCCGTATTTCTCATTAAGAAGTTTTAATATATTGAGTTTTACAAGTTCACTGCCCTCGTCATCCTTAAACGGCACGCTGCCAACAAGCACATTGAGTTCTTCGGCTTTTATACCTTCGGGTAATGTGCGTTTATACTGTTCCGATGCCAGATGCGGCAGAAGGTCGTTTACAACGAATTTCGGCTCATCGTCCTTTTCGCCTAAAGAAACCTCAACAACGGTACCGTCCTTTTTGGCAAACACACCGTGAAGCGCAAGCGGAACAGTCGGCCACTGATACTTTTTAATGCCGCCGTAATAATGGGTTTTTAAAAGTGCAAGTTCAATTTCCTCATAAAGCGGATTAGGTTTTAAATCAAGACGCGGTGAATCAATATGC
>JAKSQL010000215.1 GCA_024404125.1 Clostridia bacterium | reverse complement strand
CAAACGGTGCCATAATGCCGAAAACACCGTAAAGGAAATCGTGCATATATGTCCATACACTTTCTCCTTTAATAAACACAACAAACAAAAGGAATAACGCCACAACAAACATTATAACCGTTTTTATCTGTCTGTCGGCATTTCTCTTTTTCGCAGTTTGATTTGCAGCAGCACCGCTTTTAGCACTTTTCTTTTTCTTTGCCATTACTATGTAAATCCCCTTTTTAGCGGCGGACTACTTTAAGCCGCCGTCATTATTTTCTATCATACCGTAAAGTGTTTCTATTACCTGACTTAATTCACCGATACCGTCGATAAGTCCCTCTTTTACCGCCGTTTCACCGTCAAGCACCGTGCCGACATCGGTAACGAGTTCGCCCGAATTCATAAGAAGGGAAGTAAATCTTTCCTTGCTTATCTTTGAGTTTTTTACCACGAAATCGGTAATGCGTTCCTGCATACGCGCAAAATGGTTCATCATCTGCGGTACGCCGATAACAAGTCCCGTCATCCTTACGGGATGCACCGTCAGAGTAGCGGACGGCGCTATAAACGAACGTTTCGCACTCACCGCAAGCGGTACACCTATTGAATGACCGCCGCCAAGGACAAAAGAAACCGTAGGCTTCTTCATACCCGAAATGAGTTCCGCTATCGCAAGTCCCGCCTCAACATCGCCGCCGACGGTGTTAAGAATTATCAGCAGTCCTTCTATATCGGGACTTTCTTCGACCGCGACAAGTTGCGGAATTATATGCTCGTACTTGGTGGTTTTGCTCTGCTCGGGCAGGACATTATGCCCCTCTATCTCACCTATAACGGTAAGACAGTGGATATTATGCTTTGCGCCTTTCGTTTCCACCGTGCCGAACTCTTTGAGTTTTTCACCCATTTCGCTGTCTGACTGTTCGTTTTTGTTTTCGTTATCTGTATTATTCATAAATTTCCCTCCGAATATATTATTCGGGGTAAATTTACACCTATACATAGTAATTATACTATTCTTTTACATTTTTTGCAATAAAAAAATCCGCATTGCAAAAAAGCAATGCGGAAAAATTATTAACTATCAGTTAGTAATAGTCATTTCGGTATCCTTATCAAACAAATGAATCTTAGTGGTTTTTATAGCAATAGTAATCTTATCACCCGGTTTAGCGGTAGATTCAGGAGCAACACGAGCATTGATTGTCTGTTCCTCACTGTTCATATAAAGATATGTTTCAGCACCCATAAGTTCGGTAACTTCAACATTTGCCTCTACCTTACCGTCTTCATTAGCGGCAATAAGATCCGGCTCATCATGAACATCTTCAGG
>JAKSQL010000214.1 GCA_024404125.1 Clostridia bacterium | reverse complement strand
CCTGCTCGTAGAGCTTCTTGAAAATCTTTTGTACACACTCTTCGTGGTCTTTATCGGTAGTGCGGATAAACTTATCATAATCGGCATTTACACTTTTCCAAACATCTTTAATTTGCGAAGATACGTTATCGACGTATTCTTTCGGTGTTATGCCTGCCGCTTTTGCTTTTTCCTCTATCTTTTGACCGTGTTCGTCAGAGCCGGTCATAAAATAAACGTCAAACCCCATAAGCCGCTTATAGCGTGCTATCATATCTGCAAGAACAACGTCATAAGCGTTGCCGATATGCGGTTTGCTCGAAGTATAGGCAATAGCTGTGGTAATGTAAAACTTTTTCTTTTCAGACATCTTTTATTTTCTCCTTTGAATTAAGGTTTTCTTACTGTAAAAGCCAATATAGATAAAGCGGTTGCCGAAACCGAATAAATAAGCGGTAAGGTTATAATCGGCTCACTGCCTCCCGCAAAAGAGGAATATACGAATACGGTAAGACCGATAATCGCGAGTGCTATATAGGAAAGCATAAGAATAAGGTTGGATTTTTTAATCCTTGCGGCGCAGTTAAGCATAGTTATAAGCGTTAACGGTCTTCCTCTGAAAGCGCCTGCGGCACTTACGTTTAGTGCAGGTTGGGTAGAGGTCTTATATATTCTGTTTCCCGCGTTTGACATAATCTTTACCGAATCTTCGTACAGTCCGAAATGATCGCGCAGCATTTGTTCGGTTACGTTAGGGTCGTTGTTGCTTATAAGCAATGTAACACCCGAATTTGTAAGTCTTTGTACCTGCTTTGCAACGTAGGCATTAACGTTATATTCAATAATGATTACCGCGTATGCTTCGTTACCGCTTGCAAGATATACGGGGAAATACCCCTCTTTAAGTATTCGCTTATCAAAGTCAAAACTCGGTACGGTTATACCGTGCGCCTCCATAAGAGTACGGTTTCCTATAAAGAGCAGCTCGTTATCTACCCAACCCGAAAGACCTAAATGTTCTTCGTATTTTACGGTATCGGAATCGGGCATAGTGTAGGAAGAGTTTGTGCCCGCAATTCTTTGGAAAATAGGGTAGAGCGGGCTGTTAACCGCGGCGGTAAGTGATGCCGCGCGCATAATGGTAGCATCAAAATGGTTGTTTGCGAGCACTTTTAAGTCTTTCATTGTAATAGTACCCGTAGGGAATAAATCGTTTGTTGAAATTACCGCGGCATTTGCGCTTTCAAGTCTTTCGGCGGCGGTAAGTCCCGGAATCATAGCGCCCTTTTTGTTCAAACCTTTTCAAGCGGAAAACAACGGGAGAGTACAAAAAAAGAATAATGTGG
>JAKSQL010000213.1 GCA_024404125.1 Clostridia bacterium | reverse complement strand
GCCGTGACCGGGAAGAATTTTACCGAAATCTTTTATGCCGAAATTGCGTTTGATGGTGGAAGCGGCAAGGTCGCCGAACATACTTATTACGGAAAGAACAAGGCTCAGCACCGCAACGGTAACATAAGAAAGAACCGATTCACCCTCAAAGAAGAATTTTTTGAACACGAAAAGAAGCAGTATGTTAAGAACAATTTCCCCGACAACACCGCCTATTGCACCCTCAACCGACTTTTTAGGACTTATTTTCGGGCAAAGTTTGTGTTTACCGAATTTACTGCCGACAAAATAAGCAAATATGTCGGTCATCCATGCAACAAAGTAAGCAAAAAGAATAAGGTAAACGCCGTCGGTTTTTGTGTAGGACGGGAACACTTTGTTTATGTCACGGAAAACTATCATCAAAGAAAAACTGTAAGGAATTGCGGTTGAAGCAAAAATCGCCGTTATTGCTTCTTCAAACTTAGTCTGTTCAAACTTTAAAAGCATTAAAATTAAAATAAGAACGACATATACTCCGCCGAACGGCGCAACGGGAAGGTGTATGTTGAAATGAGTAAGGAACGGCACAATTGCCGAAAATACAATCGAAACAACATAAATAAGTTTGTTTTTAAGCCCTACTGCTTTTTCAACTTCCCAAACCGCGATTACCGAAAGGAAAGACAGAAACACGGGAAAAACAAGCGTGTTCATAAGAAAAAGCGCCCCGATAAATACTATTGCGGCGAGAACGCCCGTTATTACTCTTTGTTTCATAAAATTAAACTCCTCCGAATCTGCGATGACGGTTTTGATAGTCAAACAGCATTTTGTTAACATCCTCTTCCGAAAAGTCGGGCCAGAGAATATCGGAAAACCAGAACTCGGAATACGCAGACTGCCATGTCATAAAATTCGACAGTCTGTATTCACCGCTCGGTCTGACTATAAGGTCGGGGTCAGGCTGACCGGAAGTGTAGATGTTTTGCGAAATTGTACCTTCGGTAATGTCATTCAAAGAAATTTCGCCGTTTGTAACTTTTTTTGCAATTTCTTTTACGGCGTGAGTAATTTCCGCCCTGCCGCCATAGTTTAAAGCAATGTTAACCGTAACTTTATTATATTTTTCGGACTCCCGCTCGGCTTTTTCAATAAGTTTTAAAAGGTCTGACGGTAAATTGTCACGCTCACCTATAAAACGAAGTTTCATTTGCCTCATATCGTTTTCGGCAATACGGTCATCACCCTCGTTGAGGTACTCCTTAAAAAGTTTCATAAGTGCACGGACTTCATCTTTCGGTCTGTTCCAGTTTTCTGTTGAAAAGGCATAAAAAGTCATATATTTTATGC
>JAKSQL010000212.1 GCA_024404125.1 Clostridia bacterium | reverse complement strand
TAACCGATACATTTACGCGCCGACCGCTTCGTACCTATTTCCGTGACCGTCAGATACACGTTTCTGCGGATATGGTATACGGCTTGTGGGAATATTGCAAAGTTACGGGCGATTACTCGCTTTTACTCGAGGGCGGTATCGAACTTATATATGAGTGCCTTTGCTTTTTCTATACCTACTCTCATTTCAAAAAGTGCAAGGACAGATATGAACTCATAAATGTAGTAGGACCCGACGAATACCACGAAAGAGTCGATAACAACGCATTTACAAACCGTATGGTAAAATATGTTGCCGATACCTTCGTTACGGCGCTCGATAAGGTAAAATCTATGGATAAAGCGGCATACGAAAAGTTTATGAGTAAATACGATACAGGCTTTGTATCCGAATTTGCCGAAAAACTCTATGTGCCGTCACCCGATAAGAAAAATCTTATAGAGCAGTTTGACGGCTACTATAAACTCGAAGATGTTTCGCTTGATGAAATCCGCAAGCGCGTAATAGACCCCAACGAATATTGGGGTTGCGGTCACGGTCTTGCGACTACCACCCGCATACTCAAGCAGGCGGATATAGTTATGATGCTCAATGTTTTCAGAGCAGAGTATTCAAAGGCGGTAAAGAAAGCGTGCTGGGAATTTTATGAGCCGTACACAGAGCACGGCTCGAGTTTGAGCGCCTGCGCTTACGGTATTGTTGCCGCGTCTATCGGCAAGAGCGATTGGGCGTATAAATACTTCCTTAAAACCGCCGAGGTTGACCTTTTGGGCGCTACAAGACAGTATTTGGGTCTTTTATACATAGGCGGCACACACCCCGCGGCGAACGGCGGCTCTTGGAACACGGCGGTCTTCGGCTTCGGCGGAGTAAGTTATACCGCAGATGCGCTTGATATTTCACCGAGTCTTCCTTCAAACTGGAACGGACTTTCCTTTAATCTTCTGTATAAAGGCGTTCGTTTTGATGTTGATATAAGCAAAAAAGGTGTTACCGTAACCCCCGAAAGCGATGCTTCGGGTATAAAAATCACGGTTTACGGTAAGATATGCAAATTCTAAATGGAGTAACTTATATGAAAAGGTTTTTAAGTGTTCTTTTGGTGCTTTCACTTTTGTTCTGCTTTGCATCTTGCGGCGGCGAAGAAACGGTTGACAGCAGCAGTAATGTAAGCGGACAAAACAAACCCGATGAAAGCACACAGTCACAGCCCAAAACTGATGTGGAAATAAGTGAAAACATTTCTTTGCAATATGACGATGTATACCGTTTTGAAGGTGCAGACGAGATAGTTTCCGAAGACCCTTCGGTAGTTAAAAAAGCACTTTATGCAGAA
>JAKSQL010000211.1 GCA_024404125.1 Clostridia bacterium | reverse complement strand
TTTGTGGAGGGCGATTGCTCCTCGGCGGCGTTTTTGGATGCGTTTAACCTGCTTGGCGGCAAAGTTACGGTAAACGGACTTAACAGTAACACTTTGCAGGGCGACAGTATTTATAAAAAGTTTTATTCATGTATTAAAGACGGGGTGCGAAACTTCGATTTATCCGACTGTCCGGACCTTTCGCCCGTTATGTTTGCGCTTTGTTCGCATATAGGGGAGTTTACCTTTACGGGCACAAAGCGGCTTAAGATCAAAGAAAGCGACCGCGAAGAGTGTATGAAGCAAGAACTCGAAAAATTCGGCGCCAAGGTCGAAATTTTTGAAAATGAAGTGAAAATTTACGGAGGAAACCTTAAAAAGCCGAGCGAAATCCTTTGCGGTCACAACGACCACCGCATTGTTATGGCACTTTCAGTTCTCTGCTCGTATTACGGCGGAAAAATTGACGGTGCAAATGCTGTAAGCAAAGGTTTTCCCGACTTTTTCGAAAAAATAAAAGAACTCGGAGTTGAATATAAATATTATGAAACTTGATAAATCGCTTAAAATACTGATAGTGGGCTTGGGACTTATCGGCGGCAGTTACGCGAAAGCCTTGAAAAAACGGGGTTACACCGTCAATGTAATTACCAAAGAGCAGGCGGATATAGACTACGCTTACGACAATAATATGATTGATTACGGTACTGTAAAGGTAGAAGAAGACCTTGTTTCGTCAAGCGACCTGATTATCTTTGCACTTTATCCGCACGTCTTTGTAGATTGGGTAAAAAAGTATAAAAATCTGTTTAAAAAGGGCGCGGTGCTTACCGATGTTACGGGTGTAAAAGGGTGCATAGTCTACGAAATACAGGATATGCTCCCCGAGGGTGTTGAGTTTATAGCGGCGCACCCCATGGCAGGCAGAGAATCAAGCGGCGTGCGTAACAGTGACGACAGTGTTTTCAACAACGCAAACTATATCGTAGTGCCAGCCGCGAAAAACACGAGTATGGCGATAAATATGTGCGACGATTTGGGGCAGACACTCGGATTTTACGATATATCCCAACTTACCCCCGAAATGCACGATGAAATGATAGCCTTTCTTTCGCAACTTACACACTGCATTGCCGTATCGCTTATGTGCGCGAACGATAATCCGTCGATGATACGCTATACGGGTGACTCTTTCAGAGACCTTACCCGCATTGCCAAGATAAACGACGAGATGTGGAGCGAACTGTTTTTGGATAACAAGCAGGCATTGCTTCGTGAAATGGATTTATACCGCGCAAGTTTTGATAAATTATACGGGTTTATAGAGTCGGGCGACCGCGAGGGTATGCGACAAATGATGCGCTACTCTACCGTAAGA
>JAKSQL010000210.1 GCA_024404125.1 Clostridia bacterium | reverse complement strand
TTGATATAGTCGCATTAAACTTTAAGCCCTTGCGCATAATCTCTCCGAGGATAGCACCAGGCGCGTATTTTTCCGCCGATACCTTAAACTCGAGGTATGTTGCGTACTCGTGGTCGTTCCCGATTTTTAACGGAGCGCCCTTTGCCCGTAAATTTTCCTGGTACTTTTTCTCCGCTATGTCGGGGCTGTACCGTTCCTCCTTTGTAAGGTCGCTATTGAGCCGCTCGTAAACGCCTCTCTTTAATTCTCTGTATATGGTGCTTATGTGTACGCCGAGCTCCTCCGCCATTACTTGCGGTTTCGTTCCGACTCTCTGCCAAGCCTCAATTTTAAGTCTATCGGTAAATGATAAGTGCTTATACTGTTTTCCCATAATAAAATCACTCCGTTTTATTATAAAATAAAAAATGCCCGCTCCCCAATTAAGAGGAACGGGCGAAAGTCTGTTGTTATCGGTCTGTTATTCGCAACTCTCTTTTAAGTGCAGATTGTAAAGCCTGGGAAAAGTTTATATTTGCTTTTTCCGCCTCGTAGCAAAGCCAACTCGGCAAAGTGCAATTTTTCTTAACAACTCTCATTTCGTTTTTTCTCCGATATTCCGAAAAGTCAACATCAACGAGAGAAATACACTCCCCGCTTTTTGCCGTCAACTCACTTGGTGCGCTCGGTGTTGGTATGGTTTTTCCGTCGTCCTCCATATCAATACCCATTAAGCCGATAGCGTCCCTTGCCATTTCGATAGCGTCCGTTAAATCCTTTCCTTGCGTGTTAATATCAAAGTCGGGAATATAAACGGTAAAGCCCTTTTCCTCTTTCGTTAAAACAATAGGATATGAATTTTTCATATAGTTACCTCCTTAAAATATATATATGTGAAAGCGCGGGCGAGCGGGCGGGGCTCATTCGAGCCCTCGCCTTTTGATTATTGCCCTTGCCAAGTTATTGTTTCGCTCTCTTTTTCGTTGGTGTATATGTCGTGCGAGCCTCCGTTTCTTTTTAAGTACCAACCGTTTTTCTCGAGTAGCTTTATGAGGTCTGCTCGTTTCGTTTCTCTCACCTCCTCTTTACATTTACTATTATACGCCTTTAATGCGTATTTGTCAAGTGTTTTTCAAAAATATTTTGCACTTTTTCGCGGAAAATATTTACTTTCCCCCGAAAATATGCTATAATGAGGGCACCACACAAAAATTTAATAGCTATATTGTTTTGGAGTGCCTCTTTTTACCTCGGTAAAATTGTAGGCTCTATTTTCGCATTTCAAAGCAATGTAGAAAATAATTTTGTGTGGTAGCAAAGTCGAGTCTGCGTTTTTCGGTGGGTGCGGGCGAGGCTTGCGCCCACTTTTTTATTAACGGAGGTATTATTATGGGACTATTCGGAAACAA
>JAKSQL010000021.1 GCA_024404125.1 Clostridia bacterium | reverse complement strand
AATGTTTTTTGCCATAGTTGAACCCCTCTAACATTAAGATCATAAGTTGTTTGTCGCAATAAAAATTACAACCCAAAATATTATAACATATAGATAATATTACCGCAATATTAATAAAACAAAATATTTTTAAAGATTTTGTAGGTTTACAATAGATGTGTTACAGTTTGAGAAAAAAGAGTGACGAATAGGACTCCATGTGTTACAGTTAAGTTGCGAAACAAAAAGCAACAAGGAGAACTATTCGTCATGAACACTGTAACACAAGATATGAGGTATCGTCAAGCAATAATTTTGTATTCGCAAAAATATGGAGTAACAAAAGCAGCAATCAGATACAAAACAAACCGACAATACATCTACCGATGGCTGAAAAGATATGATGGAACTTTGCAGTCGTTGGCAGACAAATCTCACCGACCACATCACCACCCAAACGAACATACGGCTGATGAATTAAAGTTAATTGCAGATATGCGAAAGCGTAATATGAATGCCGGGTTAGTTGTATTTTGGGTAAAACTCCGGCAAAGAGGATATACACGCTCGGTAACGGGATTATACCGTCTTCTACGCCGACAAGGACAAATGGCGGTAAAACCTCCAAATCCTAAATATATTCCAAAACCGTATGAGCAAATGCAATATCCCGGTCAAAGAGTGCAGATAGATGTTAAATTTGTGCCGGAAGTTTGTATCGTAGGCGATGCCAAAGGGCAAAAATTCTACCAATATACCGCCATAGATGAATATTCAAGATTTCGCTATTTAGAAGCATTTGAAGAACATAGTTCGTACAGTTCCGCTGTATTTCTTGAACATCTGATACAAAAGTTGCCGTTCAAGATTGAGTGTGTCCAAACCGACAACGGATTAGAGTTTACAAAACAGCTCAGTAATACGCAAAACCCGACGTCCACACTGTTTGAGGCTCGCCTCAAACAGTGTGGCATCCGCCATAAACTCATCAAAGCCTACACGCCAAGACATAATGGCAAAGTAGAACGTTCTCACAGAAAAGACAACGAATACTTTTACGCAACTCACACTTTTTACTCATTTGAAGATTTTAAAAAGCAGCTTGCTGTTCACAACAGAAAATACAACAATTTCCCTATGCGTCCTCTTAATTGGAAATCTCCTGCCGATTACATCAACGCTTATCTTGACAACGGCGAACTTTTCTAATTTTGTAACACATCATTGACAAACCTACAACAATATGTGGATATTTATGCAAAAAATACACCGCCTGCAATATAGTATTACAAACGGTGTATAAAAATTTATTCTTTGTTTTTAAGTTTTTCGAGTTCCTCTTCTTCAAGTTGCCTGTATGCCACTTTGCCTACAAGTGTTTTGGGCATATCGGCTCTGAACTCAATATCGTAAGGCATAGCATATTTCGCTATGTTCTTACGGCAGTATGCCATAAGGTCCTTTCGCGTTTCCTCGTTTGCGGGCACGCCTGCCGCAAGTTTTACAAACGCTTTTACCTTTTGCATTTTATATGCATCGGGCACACCGATAACACAACTCATCTGTACCTTTTCGTTGGCATCGAGAATATTCTCAATCTGGCTTGGATAAACGTTATAGCCGGAAGAAATAATCATTCGTTTTGCTCTGCCTCTGAAATAGATAAAGCCCTCATTATCCATTATACCGAGGTCACCGGTGTATACCCATGTAAGACCGTCAGAATGTTTCCTGAGTGTTTGTGCAGTTTCCTCGGGATGATTCATATATTCTTTCATTACGGTGGGACCCGCAAGAAGAATTTCACCCTCTTCGCCGTAAGGCAGTTCCTTATCGGTGCCGGGCTTTACTATCTTTATATATGTGTCGGGAAACGGAAGCCCTATAGAGCCCTCTTTGAACATATGTGACGGTGTAAGGCAACACGCCGTTACGGTTTCGGTAGTTCCGTAACCCTCGCGCACCTGAATTACACTCTTATGGTCATAAAGGAATTTATCAAGTTTCTTTTTAAGCTCAACCGAAAGCGAATCGCCGCCCGAAAATACACCCTTAAGGCAACTCAAATCGGCATTGTCCATACTCGGCAACCTCAAAAGTGCCTCGTATAATGTAGGAACACCCGCTATAAAGTTACATCTGTATTTGGTTATAAGTTTGGCATAACTCTTTGCGGTAAAGCGCGGTACTAATATACATCTGCCGCCTTGAGATAACATAGTATGTATACAAACACCGAGTCCGAAGCCGTGGAAAAGCGGCATCGCGGCAAGCATTTTATCGCCCGGTCTGAACATACCGTTTGCCGCTATTACCTGCGCACCCAAAGCATTGAAATTATAGTTTGTAAGCACTATACCTTTTGTAGCTCCCGTAGTTCCGCCAGAGTAGAGAATAACCGCGGCATCGTCCGGCTCTCTCTTAACTCTGTAATTGTAAAAACAGTATTTTGAAAGTTTTATAAACTCTTTCCAACGGATTATCGGAGCATCGCTCGGTATCTTTTGTATCTTTCTGCCCTCGGTAAGCATATAACCTGCTTTTATCGACTGCGAAAGTTCGTCTTTTACACTTGCAATAATTATATTTACAACCGATGTATTCTGACGTATACTCTCAAATTTTGCGTAAAATTGGTCAAGCGTTATCGCGGTAACACTTTTAGACTCGTTTAAATAAAATTCGATTTCCTTTTCGGCAGAAAGCGGATGTATCATATTCGCAACTCCGCCTATAAGGTTTACCGCATAAAACATATATATTGCCTGCGGACAGTTTGGCATTGCGATAGTTACCCTATCGTTTTCTCTTACGCCTATCGTTTTAAGTGATTTTGCAACTGTATGCACTTCGCTTACAAGTTGAGAATACGTAGTAGACCTTCCCATAAAGTCAAAGGCAATATTATCGGGATATTTCTCGGCGATTTTTTCTACTGCCTCAAACATAGAGCCCTTAAAATAATCAAGGTGCATAGGTACGTCACCCATATGGCTTTCCCAAGGGGTGCTGACTGTTTTTTTACGCGGCATCAGTATTCTACCTCCTCTGAAAGCGGTAAATCCAAAAGTTCGGGATTTTCAAGAAGTGTTTTAAAAAGACAAACGGTTTTTGAATAATAATACCCGTCGGCTATGCGCTCATCAACCGTAAGACCTACATCAATACTGTCGGTCATGGTCATATTACCGTCATCATCAAAAAACGGACGGTTTTTCCTTTCGCCCACCGCAACAAATACCGAGGTGGTACCCCAATTTGTAAGGTGGTGATATCCCGAATGAAGTTTTATTGAACCGAGATTTGTAAGCACTACCGAACAGTAATACGGGTCATCGGCAATAAACGCTTTCGGCACTTTACCGTGACGGTCAAGCACACAAACAAGTTTTACAAGTGTTTTTGAAACAAAGCGCGGCATCTTATTGAATATATTCATACTCTCCTCTGTTGAAGAGTCACCCTTGCCGCTTCTGAAAGACGATACCTGACGGTATATCTCGTTATGTATCTTATCAATATTATCGTCACCGTTTGCTTTTACAACGGCAAGTCCCTCGCCGCCATCGTCCGAAAAGACCTTTTTGACTACGAAAGCAGCCGTAACGTCATTTCTCTGATACATATTCTTATTTGCAATAAATCTGTTCATTTTGGGGCGCAACGTTATTGTTTTAAGCATAGCGGTAACTATTACCTGAAACATATTATATTTATATTCCGGATTATCCGCATTTTTCTTTTCAAGATAAGAATTAAGGCGCGATAAATCTATGCGCTCGGATATAAATGCTTCGTTATCACATCTATTGGGATAAATAAGCGGCATTATAAAATGCATAGCATCAATATTACGAATCAGTTTGCCGTCAAACCTATCCCCGAATCTGCGTTTGTTTCCCATAAAAGCGCCTCCAAAAAAAACACTACACTTGACATTATATAACTTTATCCTACCAAAAACAACATTTTTTTACAATATACCTTTTTCACTAACAGCCATATATATTCATATTATGTAACGTGACGGATAAAAAACGTCACTCTACTTCATTATAAGAGGGATTATATGAATATACCACATTTTATGAATACTTGCGGTTGCAACGATTCATGCGGTTGCCAAAGGCATAACTGCAGTGACTGCTATTACAGATACCAAGGCGGTCAAAGAGGTGCGCGGGGCCCTATGGGACCTGTAGGACCTGTAGGTCCGCAGGGACCTCAGGGTATTGCGGGCGGACTTATAGCATACGCTGATTTTTATGCTTTAATGCCGACTGATAATGCCACCCCCATCGCTGCGGGAGCAGACGTTGCTTTCCCGAGAACTGCAATAAACGGCGGTACGGGTATAACGAGGACTTCAGATACCGCGTTTACTCTTGCAACACCCGGCACCTATATGGTAACCTATAATGCTGCCATAGGCGATGCAGGTCAGTTGGTGCTTACCTTGAACGGTGCGGAAATTCCCTATACGGTAGTAGGTAAAGACACCGCCGGCGACCAACTTTCAGGCACTTTCCTTATTACTACCATCGCACCTAATTCGGTAATAACTTTAAGAAACCCTGCCACAAGCACAACTACCGTTACTCTTACTGCAAGCGCAGGCGGAGTAAATCCCGTTGCTGCAAATATGGTTATTACAAGAGTTGCTTAAAACTTAAAAGACAAGGCATCAAAAGATGCCTTGTCTTTTTATTTGTAAATTCAGATTTGCCAAAAACTCAAGAAATATCCCGGCAGTACCACAAAAGCAAAAAAGGTAAGACTTATTAAGGTAAAGGTCTTAATAAACTTTCCGCCCGAGTTCGGATATTCCCTTACATATATTCGGTAGTTTATTACCGAAGCAAGAGAACCTATAAGGGTGCAAAGCCCCGCAGAGTCCACCCCGTAAAGCAAAGCCGAAAGATTCTTTGTAAACGGATAAAGCACTATTGCCGCGGGTACATTGGATATCACCTGACTTAAAAGTATGCCGCTTATATATTCGTGTCCCGAAACGGTTTTATTAAGGAAAGACGATATCGTGGCATTAGAAGTAACCGAGGAAGAAAAAACGAAAAAACAAAGGAAAGTAAGTATCAGAACATAATCGGTTTTAAGAAGTATCTTACGGTCAAAAATAAGCACCGATACAAGTACCGCAATTAAAATTAACCAGTAATACTCCGTTCTGCTTACTATCTCAAAAATGATAAGGGCAAAAAGCACAACGTACATTATGCGCTTTTTTCGGTTTTTGCTTTGCCACTCGCATAAAACGGCATTCTCGCTTAACGCGATTTTCTGCTTTAAATTTTTACCGTAAAGAAAAACTATAAACAAGCAAAGAAGCACAGCCGATAAAATCCAGAGCGGAAACATATGTAACAAAAAGCGAAATGCACTAACACCGGATTTGCCGAAAATAAAAAGATTTTGAGGGCTTCCGAACGGAGTAAGCATTGACCCTCTTACCGCCGCGATATTCTCCATAGAGATTACGGGCAGTATATACTCCTCTTTTTTTGCCGAGCGGAAAAGCATAATCGTAAGCGGCACGAATATAATAAGCGATACGTCATTCGTAACGAACATAGAAGAAAAGAAAACTCCGAATACCAAGAAAAAAGATATTCCCGTCATAGTGCTTATTTTACCCGAAAGTCTTATTACGGGATTAAATATATTCTCACTTTTAAAGCCCTCAAGTACCGTAAGCATCATAAAAAGGGTTGCGAGGGTATGCCAGTCTATATTCTTTACGGTACTTAGTGACGGCGGTGAAATAAGCAAAGAAATTATCGCCGCCAAAAGTGAGACCGTAAGCATTAGTTCTTTTTTTAAAAAAGCCGCTATCTTGGACATAAATCAAAGAACAAATAATTGCCGCTTAAATTCTCTCAAATACCATAGTGGCTTGTATACGGTCGCCGCCGCCAAGTCCTTTACTGCCGCCGTTTGACGTTGTAATGGTATGCAAGCGGTAGCCCTTACTTGCCTGCTCGTTTATTACCTTTTCAAGTTCGGTAAGGTTGCCTGAGCCGGTGCCGAATAATTTTTCTTTTAAAGTGACCTGCAATACTACGTAAGGTAAATCAAGACCTGATGCCGATGAAAATGATGACGGTTTAAGTGACATAAATAAAACTCCTTAAAATTTATTATCTTCGCAGTACGTCTTTATCAATTCGATCAAGTGACGCCGCGAGACCTACAAGTTCGAGTTGCTGTGACATAACCATTGATGACGTAGTTATACGGTCAATAATCGGGTCAAGCGCTATTATAAGGGAAAGTGCCGCCGAAGGTATACTGCACTGTGTAAACAGTAAGGCAAAACACGAAATTGCCGCACCGGGCAACGCGGGGGTTGCCAAAGAAAGTATTATTACGGTTATTCCGAGTGTTATTACGGTAGACCAGGTTATTTCCACATTAAAAACTTCCGCAAGGCAAAAAACGCCTACTATATGCTCTATTATCGCAGTAGGTCTGTAAAGTGCGTGAGAAAGAGGTGCGCCTACGTTTACAAGTTTTTTATCAATTCCTAATTTCTTATTGCAAATTTCAACACTTGTAGTAAACGATGCCGGACTTGACGCGGTGGATAAGGTTATTATAAGCGTGGGAATAAGTTTTTTGAAAAGCACCGTAAATTTAACCTTTTGCATAATGCAAATTTTGAGCAACAGTATTAAAACCCATACCGCACAAAACAGCAAATGGAAAAGCGGGAATTTGTAAATTGACTTTAAATTCTTTATATCGTTTTTGGCAAGAAGGGTGAACATACTTATGAATACGACTACGGGCAAAACCTTTATCAGTATTTCTATAAGAGACTGAACAAGTGCGTTAAGTTGCAATGTCCACTCAGTGAGGGCATTCATTTTCTTGATAAGAGATAATGCCACTATACCTATAAGCGATGCCAAGAAAATTATCTGCAAAGTATTGCCGGTGGAAAATGCTTCGATTATATTATCGGGGATTATCTGTAAAAGCATTTTCCAAATGGAAGCAAAATCAAATTTACTGTTTCCCGATGCGGTTATCGGAAAGATAAACGAAATCCCGATAATACTGCCTATGGTAATTATGATTAAAAACAACATAAACCGACCGAGCATTTTTTTGCCTATACGGTTAAATGTGGCCATATCACCCATACCGCATATACCGCTTATTACCGATAAGAAAATCATAAGCACCGCCATAGTGCCCAAAAGTCCCATAATAGCGGAGGAAAGCGGCGAAAGCACCGTATCTATAAGTGTACTTTTTATCGAAGAAGGCAAAAATTGTGCGGCATATCCGAGAACTGTGCCCATAAGTGCTGCAAAAAGCGTAACTATCCAAGGTGCTATCTTTTGCGGCTTTTTTAATGAAAAGGCAACGGTGTTTACACCTTTTTTATAAGTCCACAAAGGAGCATAACCGATGTTTTCCATAGTGTTATGGAAAAGCAAATCTTCTTCCGAAACGTCACTGAAGGGGTCACATCTTTCACCCGTAATCGAAAGGTTTATATTTATATGACTGAAACGTTTTTCTATTTTAATTTCCGTATTCGCATCTACGCCGAACAACTCCTGATACTTTAAAAGTATCTCCTCTGCTGCGATACGTATTTCGTTTACGGTTCTACTGTCAAACGAATACCCTTTGAGCACCTTTATTATTTCAAAAATAATGTTATCAATGCTCTCGTTTTTTAAATTACATACGCCCAATTTAAAGCACCTCACTTGTAACGGTTTAAAGCGATAAATTATTTTAGCATATCTCACCGTTAAAATCAAGCACTTTTTTACACTAAAGTGAATTTATTTAAATTGCCTGCCAAAGCATTCTGTTTTCACAAAAAACATACGAAACTTTATTTTCTTCCAAAAGGCAGGAAAGATACGAACGTACAGTACTGCCTATTAAAGCATACTGTACCGCATTTACGGTGGTATTATATGTATCAAAAACCTTTTTAAGCAGTTCTTCAAAGGTTACGGGGGTAGCACATAAAGACAGTATATTTCCTTTTACCTTATTTACGGCTTCAATATTGTAATCGGCAAGTGACGTAATATCATCGCTTACCGGTGCGTGAGACGGTACAAACCTTTTTGCCTGCACACCTTTGAGAAATTCAAGTGTATCAAGCGTTTCATTCACGTTGTAAAGATAACCTATGCCGTATTTTGATAAGGTTTCTTTTGAAGAAACACTGTCACCTATATAAGCGGTGCCGCCTTTAGTTAACAGACCCACCATATCAAAACAATGACCTTTGAGATTAAGTACACTCATACCGTCCGGCAGTTTTAAATTGCAAAGCGGCAAAACGCGGCTTTCTTTCGCAACCAAAAATTTGCCTTTAAGTTCTTTAAACGGCAAACCGCCGTACAGTCCCATCGGCTCTAAAATCGGATTTTGTGTAAAGGCACACTCTAAATTATTCGCATAGATTTCACAGTTTGTTTTCTCCTGCAAAAATGCATTTCCGCCGATATGGTCGGCATGTGAATGAGTATTTATTATAAATCGCAGTTGCCAAGCATTCTCTTCTAAAACGCGGTATACTTTTTTGGCGGTATCTTTATCACTTCCGCTGTCTATAAGCATTACACCGTTGCTGTCAAGTCTGACTATGCCTATTTTAGAGGGACAGTCAATATAATAATCATTTTCGTTAAGTTTTATCAGTTCGTACATAATAATTCTCCTTGACAGTTTTATTGCTTATGAGTATACCATATTTGAAATTAAAATACCATATTTATTTAATTTACTGTTGCCATAAGTTTAAACTTATTGTATAATAGTAAAAATTAAACGGTAGGTGTTACTATGGTTAAAAACGGAAAATTAAAAAGTATATGTGATTTTCTCTTTGACGGCAGGTTGGCGGTATCGGTTATGTTTATCTATACCGTTTTGCTTTCAACTATGCTCGGCAAGGTAGGTATTATGTACCTTTTCCCGATTTTTACTACCGTTTGGTTTTTCCTCACATTCCTTTACAGAACACTTATCCTAAAAGAAACCTTACCTAAACTTGAAACCGCTTTAACTTTTTCTTTGCTTTTGATTCAAACAATTTCGCTTATTTTAAGGGGCAGTGATTTTTCAAGCGCTTTGAGTATTTTAATTAACCTTTCAATGCTCCTTTGCGTATTCTTATGCAAAGGAAAAATTGAAGATTTTCCTTTATACGTATTCATATTGGCAATTATTGGCTTTAACGTTTTTTCGGTTGTATCAAGCATACAGTTTTCAAGTTACGGATTTATAAACTCAATTTATTTCGGCATAAATAAAATGTCGATAAATCCAAATTTAGCAGGTACGTTAAACCTTTGCGGCATAATTGCGGTATGTCTTTTAATTCCGAAACTGTTTTCTTATAACAACGTGTTATTAAAGATTTTGCCTTTATTTTTAATTTTCTTTTTTGCCTTTTTCCTGTATGCAAGTTATTCAAGAACCACGCTTGTACTCGTTACGTTGTTTTTCCTTATAATTGCATTTTTCGTATTCGTAAAACACATTGCAAAAAGCAATTTGAAATTCAAAAAAGCAATTTTAACGGCAGTTATAATCGCTTTGGCGGCTATATCGGTAATAGTAAGTGTTGTTATAGTTAAGAATACCATTTATATATCGGGGAATGCTAATGCTTCCGAAAATTCAACATTTACGAGGTATTTTGCCAAAAATGATTTTTCCATGTACGTTTCGGTAAACGGCGGTAAAATAAATCCCGCTCTTTACGACCGCTATCAAAGATATACCCGTGCGTTCACTGTATGTAAAGAGTCTCCCATTTCACGCGTGGGGCAGCGCAACATCCGCCACCTATCTATTGATCCGGCTGCGCCTAACAACGCTACGCCGTGGGAGTATTTACATAACGGCTATATTCAGGTGCTTACCGCGGAAGGTATTATAGCATTCACAGTATTTGCCGCACTGCTTTTAACCGTTATGATAAAAGGTGCCGCCAAAACAATAGGTGCCATTCGCGGCAAATACAAAAACTCTTTAAAGATATTTACCGCCTTTGCGTCAATACTTGTACTGCTTACATATAACCTCGTTGAAGGAAATTTGCTTATGGAATACAAGCAGGTGGGTGTACTGTTCTGGCTCATTGCGGGATACTTGTGTTTTAGGACCGAACCTGTAAAAATTAAAAGTTGATATAAAAATATAAAAGGTGATGTAAAACTTTACATCACCTTTTTATTTTAATTAAAAAAATATTTCTGAAGCGCCATAGGTTACAAACGATACTATAACCGCCGCACCCACAACACCGAGTGCTATTGCAGGCACTGATTTCTTAAGCGGCATATCAAGCATTGCGGCAACCAAAGCGCCGGTCCAGGCGCCTGTTCCCGGAAGCGGTATTGCGACTAAAATAAAAAGTCCCCAAAAAGCATATTTTTGTACTACTTCGCCCTTTGAAAAAGCGCGATTTTCAAGTTTTGAAACAAGTTTATCAAGCGACTTTGACCATTTTCTTATAAGTGCAAAAATCTTTTTGATAAAAATAATTATAAACGGTACGGGTACCATATTGCCTATAAGCGATACCGCTATCGCAACGGGCAGTTTAAGTCCCATACCAACACCTATGGGTATGGCACCACGCAGTTCTATAACGGGTACCATAGCCCAAAGAAACGTTATAAGTATTTTGCCCCAAAAAGAAGATAAGAAAACTGAAAGTGCCGTAACTTTAAGTGCTCTGCCCAAAATTTTTCCTCCCAAAATTTATATTACGGAAGAACTTTCGGCAAAGATATTGCTTACGTACGAAACTATATCCTCGCCTTTTAAAAGCGGTATTCCTATTAAAAAGTATGCTGCCGCAAGCACGATAATTAAAAGCAGACAAAGAAGTATAATTATCGGCACGTTCAACGAACGTGTACTCTTTGCGGATTTTCTGCGAGTTTTATCACCGTATTGCGAGCCCGCCAAAAAGCGCTCGTTATCCTCTGACGGCACGTAATATTCGTAATAACTGCTCTTTTCACGTTTTGCCTTTTTCGGATTTATATAAAGTTGTGCTTCTTCACTTTCAAGGGCTTCGCCGTTTTTATCCACAAAAGAAATGTTATGTTCCTCTTTTTCGGGTACTTCTTCCGCTTTCGGCTCTTCTGCCGTTTCTTCAGCGGTTTCCTCCGCAGTTTCTTCAGAAATGTCCTCCGCAGGTGTATCGGTATTTTCGGCTTTTGTTTGCTCTGTTTCTTCGGCTTCGGCGGGTGTATTTTCGGTTTGCTCTTCTTTTGTATCGGTTTCGGGTTGCGGCTCACTTACCGTTTCTACCGGAATAAGACTTAAATCTTCTATATACTTATGAACGAGATTATTCATAAGCACCTTTCTTACTCCTTTGTTTTCGGTAAGCAGGATAATACTTTGAGGGCCGCTCTCAATTATAAAGCCGCCGAACGCGCCCTCGGGAGTAACAAGCGGTGTAGCCCCAGCAATTATTTCGACTTTTTCTTTTGAATCTATACCGTATGTTTCATTATTAACGGCAATAAGTTCGGCGCCGAGTGCGGTAGCAACTGTATTTGTAAGACCGTCTTCCCCAAAGAGATTACCGCAGGCGATAATAACTCTGCTGCGATCAACTGCTTTTGATAAAGCAGCAAGCAGATATTATTTAT
>JAKSQL010000209.1 GCA_024404125.1 Clostridia bacterium | reverse complement strand
CAGTATACTTCCGATATAAAGTATTCTTATTCCACACAGTTAAACATTTACAATGAGGACGGTTATAAAGTTAACCCGAGCAATATTTTTAAAGAATTCGGTATGACTGCCGCAAACTCTATGTCCGAAAGCGGTGCAACAAGCGGATTTATGAACACTTCGGTTTGGCAGGAATTACTTGATAATAGAGAATTGCTTGAAAATCAGTATGATGTTATTGCAGGTAATATGCCCTCTTCATACGATGAGGTTGTTTTAATTGTAGATAACAACAACGAAATAAGCGACTACACTCTTTATACGTTAGGTCTTATGGACATTGAAGAATTAAAAGAATCAATCAAAGAAGCAAGAGAAGAAGAAAAAGACGTTGTGCAAAAAACTGCCATTACAACCTACACATACGATGAAATTTTAAATCTCAAATTCAAACTTCTTCTTAATACCGATTACTATGAAAAGAACGATACGGGAACGTATACAGACCATACTGATGATGAACTCTATATTACAAAAAAACTTGAAACCGCTAAAGAAATTAAGGTTGCGGGCATTTTAAGAGCAAAGAGCAAATCGGCAACAAGCAGCGCAAGCGGTACAATCGGTTACCTTAAAACCCTGATGACCGAACTTATAACCGATGTAAATGAAAGCGAAATTGTAAAAGCACAAAAAGCAAAGCCCGAAATTGACGTTATCACCGGTCTTGAATTTAACGAAGATAAAGAATATACGATGGAGGACGTAAAAGCGTATATTGCTTCCCTACCCACCGAACAGCAGGCAAGTTACGGCACTATGGCTCAACAGTTTAAAGAGCAAGGTATGACCGATAAGCAAATTGTTTCAAAGTTTTCTTCGTATATGAAAGCACTTTCAAGCGACTCAACCTACGAAAACAACCTCTATAAGTTAGGTGCTTCCGACTTGAATTCACCGTCTTCTATAATTATTTATCCTAAAGACTTTGAAGCAAAAGAGTCAATATCAGGTATTATTGACCGGTATAACAAAGAGGTTAACAATAAGAACAAAGAAATCAGTTATACCGATTATATTGGCATTATGCTTTCTTCGGTTTCAACTATAATAAACGCCATAAGTTATATTCTTATCGCATTTGTAAGTATTTCGCTTATTGTTTCTTCTATTATGATAGGAATTATCACCTACATTTCTGTACTTGAACGTACAAAAGAAATCGGTGTACTCCGTGCGCTCGGTGCTTCCAAACACGATATTTCGCGCGTATTTAACGCCGAAACCATTATCGAAGGTTTTGCTTCGGGTGCAATAGGAATAGGTATTACAGCACTTCTTTTGATACCGATAAATGCAATTATAGAATCTATTACAGATATTGCAGGTCTTGCAATATTGCCTACCGGCGGTGCTATTGCCCT
>JAKSQL010000208.1 GCA_024404125.1 Clostridia bacterium | reverse complement strand
CGAACCTTCCTGCCGCGTGATATTAAGTGTATAGTTCTTTTTCGCGCCCGATTCAGCCGTGACCGTAACCGTCTTAACATTTTTACCTACTTTAAGGTCGCACGCACCGGTACCGCTTACTTTTGCCTTCTGGTCCTGCGCGGCGGCACTTATTGTGACTTTTGAGGTGGAATTCGGAACGGTGACATTATATGTAACGGTATTTGCCGCGAATTTCGGCGAAAGCGAGCCGCCGCTTACCGAAAGTGAAGAAAGGTTTGCGTTGGTTGATTTTTGGGGAGTTTCATTTTGCTTCGGCTCTATTGTTACTATTACGCCGGCATTGCTGCTTACCTGATGCGGATTTTCCTCATTTGCCACTGCAAGACCTAAAAACTTGAAATAATTTTTTCCCTCTGCTATGGCTTCAAATGTCGCCTGATAGGAGGTCTTGTTTCCGTCTGCCGCATTTGCCCATGAAACAGAAGCCCCTCCGTTCTCGCCCTGGTCTGTGCTCGATACATACTTCATCAGTTTATTATCGTATTCGAGAACATGCTGTGTTACAACAATCTTTTCTCCTGCATCAAAGACACAGGTTACGGTTATTTTATCGCCGACCTTGATTGTTGTCGCTGAACTTAACCTTACACTTGCACTTGCCGCCGAAACATTAAAGCAGAAAAGTGAAAACAATAATATAAGAATCAACAAACTGCTTGTGAATATTCCAAAAACTTTTTTCATAATATCATTTCTCCTGCCAACTTAAAATCAGTTTATCGTTTTCTTTCCCAATATATGAAGTCTTACTAATGCAAAATCCATTATATCTATGATACCGCTGCCGTCTATATCATAATATTGAAAATCTGTGGATGTTATCGTTTTCTTTCCCAATATATGAAGTCTTATTAAGGCAAAATCCATTATATCAATAAGTCCGTCACCGTTAGTATCGCCTTTTTTTCGTTTTGGATCGTCTTGCGGATCATCTTGTTGCGGTTCTTCCGGTTCTTCGGGTTCTTCCGGTTCTTGTGTACCTTGACCTTGCGGATCTTGAGGCTCTTGAGGAGGAACTATCTCCTCTGTCACAAGGGTAAGTGTCCCCGCCTTTTCCGCCTTTACCGAGAAATCGTATGTCTTGGTATATCCGGTTTCCGCTATAACCGTAACATTTATAACATTGGTCCCTGCCGAAAGGTTATACGAAGTCTTCTGAAGTTTCGCGTTTCCGTGAAGTTTTACAAACACCGATTTATCGCCCGAAACCGAAAACGAATAGTTGTATTTATACTTATCAAACGCGGTATTAAGACCGTCAACCTTAAAGTCGAGTATATAGAAATTGTTGTAATTATCGCTAACTTCGGGCTTTGCATACGGCTTTGACGGCATTGATTTGAAGACGGGTATTCTGAATATAAG
>JAKSQL010000207.1 GCA_024404125.1 Clostridia bacterium | reverse complement strand
AAGACGGTGGGTGCCTATTACCATATCCACCTTGCCGAGTTTAATGTCAGAAACGGTCTTTTTCTGCTCTTTTAAGGGTACGAAACGGGACAGCATTTTCACCGTTACCGGCATATCGCCGAAGCGGCGGATTACGGTATTGTAGTGCTGTAAGGCAAGAATGGTGGTAGGCACTAAAAGCGCACACTGTTTGCCCTCGCTTATGCACTTGAATGCCGCTCGTAAAGCGACCTCGGTTTTGCCGAAACCTACGTCACCGCAAAGCAGACGGTCCATAGGTATATCCCGTTCCATATCTCTTTTGATTTCGTTTACGCTTCTTAATTGGTCTTCGGTTTCTTCATACTCAAATCTGCGTTCAAAGTTGTTTTGAAGGTCTGTATCAACACTGAACGCATACCCTTTTGCCGACATTCTTTTTGCATACAAAGCGGTAAGTTCTTTTGCCATATTCTTAACCGCCGAACGCACCCTGCTCTTTGTTTTGTTCCACTCACTTGAGCCCAAACGGTTAAGTTTTATTCCGCCGTTCTCGGCGGCACCGATATACTTTGAAACAAGGTCAAGTTGTGTTACGGGAACGTATAAAACGTCACTCCCGAAATATTTAATGCAAATGTAATCCTTTGTTACACCGCCGGTCTTTATATTGTTTATGCCGTCAAAAATGCCTATACCGTGGGAAACGTGCACAACGTAATCGCCGCATTTAAGTTCGTCAAGACTGCCTATTTCTTTTGAGTTTTTAGGCCTTTTTTTACGGTGCTTTTCCTCGGATAAAATATAACGGTGTGTAAAAAGAGAAAATTTTTGGCTCGGTATCTCAAAACCGCTTGAAAGTCCGCCTAAGGTAACTAAAACACCGTTTTTAACACACTTGAAAGTTTCGGAAAAACTTGCTTTTATTCCTTTTTCACAAAGTTCTTCGCAAAGCAAAGCGGCACTCTTGCTTTCTCCCGCCAAAATTACCGCCGAGCCGCCGTTTTTAAGAGAAATCTCCAAATCCTCTTTAAGCGCAGTTACGTCTCCCGACCAGGCGGATATACGCTTGTAATCGAAATTTATAACACTTTTAAAGGGCACCTCAAACGATGAGCGCGGGAAAGTTTCAAGAAAAAGCGCTTTTTCGGTATAACTTAAAAAGTCCGCCTTTGAAAGATAACAGTCTGCGCACTCGCTTAAAATAATACCGTTTGTAATAAGGTTTTTAATATCCTCGTTATGCGCAATGCCGAGCGATTTAAACCGCTCTTTTATATCTCCCGATTCGCAAAGGGCAAATAAAACACCGTCAAGATAATCAAATACCGTAGCACGTTTTTCGTAAAGCAGAGGAATATATAAATCCGGCTCTGCGCTTATGCCCGACCGCAACAGTTCTATATCGCCGTATGCGAATTTATCGGCGGGT
>JAKSQL010000206.1 GCA_024404125.1 Clostridia bacterium | reverse complement strand
TACCGACAGTAATGTGGCGCTCGGGTTCAGACGTCTTTCAATAGTAGACCTTGCAGGTGGCGACCAGCCGATTTTCAACGAGGATAAAACCAAGGTAATAGTATTTAACGGCGAAATATACAATCATAAGAAGTTGCGCGAAGACCTTGAAAAGAAAGGTCACGTATTTAAAACCAATGCCGATACCGAAGCGATACTTCACGGTTTTGAGGAATACGGAAACGAACTGTTTAAAAAACTTCGCGGTATGTTTGCTTTTGTTATCTACGATACCGTTACAAAAAAAATAACGGGTGCAAGGGATATGTTCGGCATAAAGCCGTTTTACTACTATAAAACCGATAAGGACTTTATGTTCGCCTCCGAAATAAAGGGTATGATTGACCACCCCGATTTTGTAAAACAGGTAAATAAAAAGGCACTTAAAATGTTCCTTGTGTTCCAATACTCCGTTTTTGAGGAGACTTTTTTCAAAAACGTATTTAAACTTAAACCCGGTCATTACTTTGAGTACCAAAACGGTGAAATGACCGTAACCCCGTACTTTGAAATTGACTATACTAAAGAGAATAAAACTTACGACGAATATAAAGACCTTATAATAAACTCACTTGAAGATTCGGTTAAATACCATCAGATTACCGCTGACGTTGAGGTGGGCTCGTATCTTTCGGGCGGTGTTGATTCTTCTTACGTTGTAAGTGTTGCAAAACCCGATAAGACCTTTACCGTAGGGTTTGAGGAAAACGGGTTTGACGAAACTATGTATGCGAAAGAATTCTCCGATTTAATGGGAATTAAAAACTACTGCAAGCATATATCAAAAGAAGAATTTTTTGACGTTCTGCCTAAGGTACAGTATCATACAGACGAGCCGGAAGCAAATCTATCCGCCGTTCCGCTTATTTTCTTATCGGAACTTGCGAGTAAGAAAGTAAAGGTGGTGCTTTCGGGTGAAGGCAGTGACGAAATGTTCGGCGGATATAACGAATATCCCGAAACACCGGCTGTAAAAGCATATATGCTTTTGCCCCGCTTTATAAGAAAAGCAATGGCGGCAGCAGCGGAAAGGTTGCCGCATTTCCCCGGTAAAAACACGATAATAAAATACAGTAAACCTTTCTGTGAAAGATATTTAGGTCACGCGCAGATTATGGACGAAAAGGAAGCAAACCGTATACTCTGCGACGAACTTAAAGACAGTATGACCACTACCGATGTGCTTATGCCCTATTACAAAAAGGTAGAGGATAAGGACGACGTGCTTAAAAAAATGTATATTGATATGCATTTTTGGTTGCCGCAGGATATACTGCTTAAAGCAGATAAAATGACAATGGCAAACTCCCTTGAACTGCGAGTTCCTTTCCTTGACAAAGAGGTTTTTGAGGTTGCAAGAAAGATACCTACAAATTATCTTG
>JAKSQL010000205.1 GCA_024404125.1 Clostridia bacterium | reverse complement strand
ATATTGCGGAGATAAACGGTTTTCTTTTCATAATAAGGTCCATCCTTTTCTAATTTTTTTTAATAAACACCCTAAAATCCATATCCTCATACTGAGGTTTTTAAGAGCAATATTAACAAAACTCTTTATTGATAAAACAGTTAACCTACCAGTCCTATTTTTTCAATACTTTCAGTAAAGAAACGCTGGAAAATAATGTAGAAAATCAGAAGCGGCAAACAAAGCAACAATGCCAAAGCAACCGTCTGACAAAAACGTGCATACGGGTCACTTACACCGGTATCGGCACCTAAGTGAAGCATACCGTCAGCATTTTTAAGTACATACGATACCATGGGTAAATCCTGAAAATATATTGCGTTGTAATAGTAATCGTTCCAATACCAAACAACCGAGAAAAGTGTTACGGTTATAATGGGTGCCTTTGCATTAGGCAACATAATATGTAAAAATCCGGTTAAGCGGTTGCACCCGTCAATATACCCTGCCTCTGCAAGTTCATTGGTCATACCCTTAAAAAACGTGTAAAAGATGAAAACAAACAATCCGCCTTTTATTCCGTTTCCGAGTGCGGCAGGAAGGAAATATATGAAAACATTATTGTACAGCGATACGGTCCACGCCTTACCTGTGAAGAGCTTGCCGAGCAACCCCACGCCGAACATATCAAAATTAACAAAGTTAAGGTAGCTCGGTATCAGTATAATTTGCGGCGGAACAATGATTGAAACCAGCATTAAAACGAAAAGTATTTTACTGCCCCTGAACTTGAACCGTGCAATTCCGTATCCCGCAAGGCAACAAGTGCACATCTGCAGAAAAGATGAAACAACCGAAATGCCGCCGGTGACTCCGTATACCTTAAACAAATTAATATTTTCAAAAACATATTTATAATTATCAAGTGTAAAAACCTTAGGCACCCATACGACTGTAGGGTCAAAAAGGTCACCTGACGGTCTTAGCGAAATACTCAGCATAATAAGCACCGGATACAGCAAAATAATGCTTAGTCCTATAAGCAAAACCAGTTTTGCCGCCATGCCTATTATCTGCGAAGTTTTTTCAACGCCCTTATTTCTTCTGCCTTGTTTAATATCATCAGCAAAGGAATCAAATCTTGTTGTAATTTTTGAAAGCGAAAGTATATTACGCATAATTCTTCATTCCTTTCCGTTACGTATTAAAACTGGATGCTTTTTTAATTATCAGGTAAGAAGTTCCTGCAAGAACCAAAACAATAATGAAATATATCAATGCAAGCGCAGAACTGTAACCGATTTTCATAAGCTGAGTCATATTGGTGATATAAACCATTATTTTATTTCCGTAATCGGTAAACTCATCAATAACCGTATAAACAAGATTAAGCAAAATCGTTGGCATCAGCAGAGGAAACGTCACTTTCCAAAATCGCTCCCAGGCAGTAGCACCCTCAACCTTTGTAACCTCATAAA
>JAKSQL010000204.1 GCA_024404125.1 Clostridia bacterium | reverse complement strand
GTACTCTGGACAACAGACAAGATAAAATCATTTGAAGACGCGCTCGGTCACTATCTTTCGTTCCAGTATTCACCGACAGAAGAAACATTCTTTAAGGGTGTATACAAACTTCCGCCTGCTCACAGTTTCACATATAAAAACGGCGAATTCAGTACCGTAAGATATTTTAAGCCCGATTTTCGCGAAAGTGCGGGTGTGCTCGAATACTTTGCCGATAAAACCGACGAAGCGATAAGAGAATCGGTTGCGGCGCATAAAATTGCCGATGTTGAGGTCGGCTCATTCCTTTCAAGCGGTATAGATTCAAGTTATATAGCCGAGGCGGCAAAGGTCGATAAAACATTTACCGTAGGCTTTGAAAGTCCCGACGGCGACAGATACAACGAAATTCACTTCGCTAAAGACTTTGCAAAAACAATAAATGTTGAAAACATTGATAAGGTGATAACCCCCGAGGAATATTGGGGTACTTTCCCGAAAATTCAGTATCATATGGACGAGCCTCTTGCCGACCCTGCGGCTATCGCGCTTTACTTTGTAAGTAATCTTGCAAGTAAATATGTAAAGGTTGTAATGTCGGGCGAGGGCGCGGACGAGCTTTTCGGCGGCTACCGTATCTATCAGGAGCCTATAACCCTTACCGCATACGATTCGCTCCCCTTCCCCATTCGCCGATTTATAGGTAAGGTATGTTCCGTTCTTCCGCAAAAGCACGGTATCAACTATCTTGTCAGACGCGGCAAAACGGTTGAAGAAAGATTTATAGGCAATGCAAATATTTTCTCGGTTAAAGAGCGCAACTCAATTTTAAAGAGCGAAAAGGCAAAACGCGCCGTATCGCCCAAAATACTTTGCGACAGATTTTACAGCGAGGTGCGTGACAAAGACGATATAACCAAGATGCAGTACCTCGATATAAATATGTGGCTTATGGGTGATATTCTCTTAAAAGCCGATAAAACAAGTATGGCAAACTCGCTCGAACTTCGTGTTCCGTTCCTTGATAAAAATGTTTTATCGCTTGCCGAGACTATTCCTCTTAACTGCCGTGTAAATACCGTTACCACAAAACTTGCCTTAAGAAAAGCGGCGGAAAAGACACTCCCGAAACGCACCGCCGATAAGGACAAATTGGGCTTCCCCGTGCCTATTCGAGTATGGCTTAAAGAAGACGGATATTACAATAAGGTAAAGGCGGAATTTGAATCCGAAAACGCCGCAAAATACTTTGATACAAAGAAACTTGTAAAACTGCTTGATACTCACCGTTCGGGCAAAAAGGATGTTTCAAGAAAAATCTGGACGGTATATACATTCCTTGTTTGGTATAAGGAATTCTTTGAAAATTCGGACAGTTACATTGTAAAGTCATAAGGGCGCAAAAATCACATCTTGACTTTCGGGTAATTTTAGGTATAATAAAAACATAAAGGCTACCGATAGACGGTTAGCCCCAAAGA
>JAKSQL010000203.1 GCA_024404125.1 Clostridia bacterium | reverse complement strand
ATAGAAGGCTTACAGCTCGGTAAGTTTTTCCCCTACGCCGATAAACTTAATGGGCTTACCGGTAACCGATTTAATGGAAAGGCACGCACCGCCCCGGGTGTCGCCGTCGAGCTTGGTCAAAATTACGCCCGTAACTTCTAACCTTTCGTTAAAGGTCTTGGCTACGTTTACCGCTTCCTGACCGGTCATGGAATCGACTACCAAAAGCGTTTCATGCACTTCCACGTTTTGTTTCACGTTTTCCAGTTCCTGCATCAAACACTTCTACGCCGGCGTTGCCGCCTACTACCTGTAACTGATGGATGGCCGCCGGACGGTAAATGTCGCCTGCTACCAGCAAGGGCTTTTTACCCTGCTTTTTCAGAAGAATGGCAAGCTTACCGCAAAGGGTAGTTTTACCTGCGCCCTGCAAACCGCACATCATGATGACGGTGGGAAGTTTGGAAGATACCGTAAGTTTTGAATTGGTAGAACCCATTAATGCGATGAGCTCTTCGTTTACGATCTTGATTACCTGCTGGGTAGGATTTAAAGATTGCAAAATCTCCTGTCCTACTGCCTTTTCCGAAACGGTATTGATAAATTCTTTGGCAACTTTGATATTTACGTCAGCTTCCAAAAGAGCGATACGCACTTCGCGCATAGCCGTTTTGATCTCCAGCTCGGTCAACTTGCCGTGCTTGGTCAGCTTGGAAAATATATGATTTAATCTTTCTGAAAGTGAACCGAATAATGCCATTCCTTTTCCTTACTTCTCCGTTACCTTATTTTTTATCACTATTACTTCTTCGTCGTCAGAGCCTTTTATCTCTTCCAACGTCTTCAGCTCGTTCTCCCACTCGGGGTGGGTTTTCTTTTGCTCGCTCGCCCAGCGCTTGACCTTGGTCATGTAGGCAGAATAGGTTTGACTTACCTCGTCTAAAGCGGCAATAAAATGCAACTTTGCGTCTGCCTCTTCCATCTTCTTACGGCATTTGTGTAAGCAGTCGGATACGCTTTGGCGGGAAACGCCCTTTTGCTCGGCAATCTCGCCCAACGAAAGGTCGCATTCAAAGTATAAATTGGTGATCTCTTTCTGCGTTTCGGTAAGCAAGCCGCCGTAAACGTCCCACAAACGCATAAAGCGCACGTCGGTATTTTTCAGCGTATTTTCTACTTCTTCTTCCGAGATGACTACACATTGCATACTTTTTATTTCCTTATTAGCGTTACTATTATACTAAATAAAAAACAGCCTGTCAAGCATTTTTACTTGAAAGGCTGAGATTTTTAGTATTATTTTTACTTTATTTATAAAAAATTCGCTAAAAGTATGTTGACTTTTTTTAAATTTGTGGTATAATATAAATAAACAAGGAGCTACCGATGACGGTTGCTTCCCAAAGAATTAGTTAAAGAGATAACCGCAGACTTTGGTAGAGCAGGCGGTTATTTCTTATTATGGTGATCGCAAATGAATGCGA
>JAKSQL010000202.1 GCA_024404125.1 Clostridia bacterium | reverse complement strand
TTCAGCTAAAAGTCTCTCGTGCTCGGCAGGGTCAAAGATATCAATATCGTGCGAAATTGCTGTAAGGTTAAATTTTTGTCTGATAACCTTTGTGCAAAAAGAGTCGATAGTGCATATATCGGCACTGTAAATCAAATGCTTTTGACGCAACAAATTAAGGTCTTCGGGGTGCTTACGGCACTCCTCAAACAAGCGTTTTTCTATCCTTGCGCGCATTTCTGCTGCGGCGGCATTTGTAAAGGTAACAATAAGCATTTTATCGGCGCTTATCGGATTTACGGGGTCTGTAAGTTTTTCTATTACCCTTTCAACAAGTACAGCGGTTTTACCCGAACCCGCGGCGGCGGAAACGAGCATAGGCGTGCTTTTTTTAATTGCAATAAGTTGATCGTTTGTAAATTCAGTCGGCACTGCTGTTAACCTGCCTTTCTATTTCTTCCATAACCTCCGGATTTGAAAGTTTGGGTACTGTTGTATGCTCACTGTCTTTCATACGGCAAACACCCGAAAACTCACAGTATTTGCAAGCATCGTCACCTTTGCCGTCAACGGGATTGGCGTTTATGTTGCCGTTTATTACATTTCTTGCCTGATTGGGCAGAATTTTTTCAAGATATTCAAAAATCTTTTCAAAATCGCCCTCGTTTACAAAATTGTTCTTTGATTTTTTTGTAAACATATATTCTTTACCGTCACTGTTATCCATAGCGGAAAGTACATCATCGTTATCAACCACTATACCTTTAATACGGTTATCTTTCTTTTCCTTATTGCGCATAGCGGGGAAATAGAATATACCCGCGCTTTTATCACCGAAAGCGCCGCTTTTGGTAACGGCATAAAGATATATAAGCATCTGAAGATTTTGACCGAAAAGTATATCGGGAAGTTTAAAATTCTTATGCCCCGTTTTATAGTCTATTATCCTTACATATCCGTTATAGGTGTCAATACGGTCTACAATTCCGTGGAGCGACATCTTACTTTCACTGTCAAGCGGAAACTTTACTGACGGTATTTCTCCGCCGTCTTCTATTTTAAGTTCTCACCTTACCGGCACAAACTCCGAATGCTTTAACTCATCGGAAATTCTGATAACAACGTCTTTTATGCTTCTTCTTATATTTGATGCAAGATACTTTAAATATGTATCCTCTATACTGCGGTAACCGCTTATTGAGTCAAGATATTCATCACAAAATACGTCAACCTCACTGTTTATCTTCTCTTTTGTAAGGTCTTTCAAATCCCCTTTGTATTTGTCTATGATTTGTTGCAAAACAAAGTGAACAAAGGTACCCTTTTGCATAGCATTAAACTGTGCGGGTTGCAAACTTTCGGCTTTAAGACCGTAACGGCAGAAAAATCCGAATCTGCAACGGTTAAGATTTTCAAATTAAGAGGGTGACATACTCATAACACTACCGAAAAGATTGTGTGCGGTATCGCTTGAAATAGTGTTATCGGGC
>JAKSQL010000201.1 GCA_024404125.1 Clostridia bacterium | reverse complement strand
GATTTTATGAAACGCGCGATAGCATTACTGCTTTGTTTGCTTCTCTTTCTTTGCTCGTGTAGGGCGCAAGATGAGCAAAACGGAGAAACAGCGGCAGAGCAAAGCGGTGAAATCCACGGAGTCTGGATATCGTATAACGAGGTAGATGCGATGCTTTCGCGCGGCTTCAAAGAAGATTTCAAAACCGTGATTTCAAACTGTAAAACGCTCAAAATAACCGATATATTTTTACATACCGTACCCTTTGGCAATACGCTTTATAAATCGGAAATATATCCTCAAAACGAAAAGGCAAGCGCACTTGATTTCGATGTTCTGAAGTACGCGGTAAGCGAGTGTCACAAAAACAGGATGAGACTCCACGCGTGGATAAATCCGTATAGAGTCAGCACGGCCTTACACGATGTGGACTCTCTTCCCCAAAACAGCGCCGCGTATATCTGGACCCACGATGATATAAAGGATAACGATAAAAATGTCTGCATTTGTGACGGAATATATCTTAATCCCGCCGAAAGCGATGTAAGAGCGCTTATAATTGATGTTGTGCGTGAAATCACCCTTAATTACGGTGTTGACGGCATCCATTTTGACGATTACTTTTATCCCACAACCGATGAAACCTTTGATAAGGAATCATATAATGCTTATCTTACCGAAAGCGAAATTCCGATATCTCTTGCCGATTTTCGCAGAAGTTGTGTGAACGGACTTATAAGCGGGGTTTATACTGCGGTAAAATTCATTGATAAGGATATTATGTTTTCGGTAAGCCCCGCTGCGTCGCTTAAACGCGATTATGAGGATTATTATGCCGATGTTTCGTGTTGGTGTAAGTCGGGTTGCGTTGATTTTATCGTCCCTCAACTGTATTTCGGATTTAATTATAAACTCCCGGAGTTTTGCTTTGAAAATCTTTTAAAGGTGTGGAAAAACGCGGTTAAAGATACCGATACAAAACTCGTAATCGGTTTGGCAACATATAAAATCGGCACCGATTCCGAAAACGATAAAGAGGAATTTGCAAATGTTGATACAATACCGAGGCAGGTCGAACTCTGTAAAACCGATGAAAACATATCGGGCTATTCGTTCTTTTCTTACGGTTCTCTCTTTTCCGATAAAGAGTTAAATACAAAGGCACGGGAAAAAATACGGTTGTTAAGTTAGCCTTTTCGCTGTATAATTGAAAACGAAAGGCGGAGTGCTTATGAAAAACGGAGTAATGCCAAACCCTATGAAAATTTTTCCCGTGCCGAATGTGGACACGGTGACTTTTGTTAAACCGACAGTAAAAAATCCCAATATCGAAGTGGGCGATTTTACATATTTTAGCGATACCGATTTTGAAAGCCATATTACGCATCATTATGATTTTAACGGTGATAAACTTATAATCGGTAAGTTTTGTCAGATAGCGGCGGGTGTAAATTTTGTTATGAACGGCGCGCGCCTTATTGCAACAAACAGTGATATTACCGCG
>JAKSQL010000200.1 GCA_024404125.1 Clostridia bacterium | reverse complement strand
AAACATTCTCAAAATCAACCCAAAGGCTCAAGTAACAACTTTTTCAGTCTTTGCAGATGAAACCAACATAGATCAAATACTGAAAGACAAACCTGATGCTGTAATCGATGCCATAGACAGTGTTCAGTCAAAGTGCTTTTTACTTGAATACTGCCTCAAAAACAACATTAAGGTCTTTTCATCTATGGGTGCAGCACTAAAAACAGACCCACTTAAAATTAAAACCGCAGATTTAATGGATACTATACGTCTTATTCGTGATAAATTTGATGTTACTATTCTTCTTATAGAACACGATATGAAATTTGTATCAGGACTTTGTGATGAACTTACCGTACTGAATTTCGGCACGGTTTTAGCGCAGGGTGAAACAAAAGCGGCGCTCAATGACCCCGAGGTTATTAAAGCGTATACCGGAGGTTAATTATGGCTTTACTTGAAGTAAATAGTCTTGAAGTTTATTACGTTTTTATCGGTGCTCTCAGAGGGGTAAGTTTTAACGTTAACGAAGGCGAAATCGTTACACTTATAGGTGCAAACGGCGCAGGTAAAACAACAATAATGAAAAGTGTTATGGGTTTAATACCCAAGAACGGCGGTACTGTAATTTATGACGGTAAGGATATTACAAAATTCCCCTGTCATAAAATTGCCAAAGCAGGAATTTCTCAAGTGCCCGAGGGCAGACATGTATTTAAAGAATTAACCGTTTACGAAAACTTGGTAATGGGTGCTTACACACAAAATGATAAAAACGCAGTAAAAAAAGACATTGAGAACGTTTATACACGTTTTCCGCGTCTTGGCGAGCGTAAAAATCAAATTGCAGGTACTCTTTCAGGCGGCGAACAGCAAATGCTTGCGATGAGCAGAGCACTTATGAGTCACCCTAAACTTTTAATTCTTGATGAACCGTCTATGGGCCTTTCCCCCATACTTGTTGATGAGGTATTTAACATCATTAAAGATTTTAATAATGAAGGTACTACAATACTTTTAGTTGAACAAAATGCCGGTAAATCGCTTGTTATCTCGGATAGAGCGTACGTTATAGAAAACGGTCAAATAGTTCTATCAGGTACAGGCAAAGAACTGATTTCCAGTGACGAAGTTAAAAAAGCATATTTAGGCGGATGAAAAATAAACACCTTAACAAATTTTGTTAAGGTGTTTATTTATATTTAACCGAGCATAACGTCAAGAAGCATCATAATCGCAAAACCCGATACAATGCCCATAGTGGCAAAATACGGCTTATCAGACTGCAGTTTTTGACATTCGGGTATCAGTTCGTGTACGGCAACGAGTATCATAGCACCCGCGGCAAACGAAAGCGCAAACGGCAAAATTATTTTAACGTAGGTTACAAGTATTGCACCGATAACACCCGAAATCGGCTCAACTATCGCTGATGCCTGACCTATAAAGAAACTTTTTCTTCTTGAATACCCCTCACGACGTAGCGGTAACGATACCGAGGCGCCCCCGGGAAAATTTTGAAGCC
>JAKSQL010000020.1 GCA_024404125.1 Clostridia bacterium | reverse complement strand
AGAAAATGAGAACGGGAGAAACGAATATGTTTTCGGGACTTCTGCGGTGTTCCGACTGCGGAGGGAATCTGCACTATCATTTTAACAGCGCAAACCCCGATATAAAGTATTTCAACTGCGCCAATTTCAATAAAGGAAGTCGTAAAACCTGCTTTTCCACCCACTATATCCGAGTTGACTTTTTGGAAAAGATAGTTTTATCAGAAATAAGACGGCTTACGCAGTTTGCCTGTCACTATGAAGACGAATTTATAAATGCAGTTTCAAAATATTCCGAAGAAGCACTCAAAAAACAAGCAAAGATTTTAGAAAATGAACTTAATTTGCTTATTTCAAGGGATAAAGAAATAGACTCGTTGTTCCAACGAATCTACGAGGATAATGTTTCGGGCAAGATAAGTGACGAAAGATTTGCCAAAATGTCCCGAAAATATGAAGATGAGCAAAGAGAGATTGAGGCAAGTATTGAAACGACAAGGCAAAAATATACCGAAATAAGCGAAAAATCCTTATCGACCGAAAACTTTATGAAAGCAATAAAGAAATACACTCGGGGACGAAAACTCACTCCCGTTATGCTGCACGAATTGATTGAGTATATCGAGGTCTATAATGCCGAAACAGTAGACGGTGTAAAGAAGCAAAATATAGTCATTCATTATAACTGCATAGGGAGTATATCCATACCTGAAAATATCCCGCTTAAAGAGCCGGAAATAACTATTCCTACCCGAAAAGGCGTAACTGTTAATTATCTCTCGCAAACAGCAGGATAAGAAGTTTGTAAAAAAAGAATGCCCTTATAGAAACTCAAATCCTATAAGAACATTCCAAATGGTGCGAGTGACGGGACTTGAACCCGTACGTCGTGGACACACGCCCCTCAAACGTGCCTGTCTGCCTATTCCAGCACACTCGCATTTTTATATTCGCTTAAAATTATCGCGCTTGACTATTATATCATTACACCGCCTATATGTCAACAAAAAAATTAAAGAGTTCGGCGTTTTTTTAGCACCGAACTCTTTTTATTGTTTAAAGTCCCGTGACCTCGAGGTATTTTTTATATGCTTTTTCGAGTTCTTCGGTATTCTCGGGCAAATAGGTCTTTATATCTGTTGAGTTTATTACCGCCTGACGCATTTGCTTAAAGTCTTTAAGTTCACCGAGCGAGTAAAGGGCTACCGTTGCATTTCCCATAGCAGTTGCTTCGGCAGGACCTGCAAGCACCTCTACGCCGCAGGCGTTTGCGGTAAGTTTGCAAAGTAATGTATCTTTGATACCGCCGCCCAAAACGTTTATACGGTTATACTTTCTGTTTGAAAGTTCGGAAAGTACATTGAAAGTGTGCTTATATTTAAGTGCAAGACTTTCATATATGCAGCGCATAATTTCACCGCGGTTTTTTGGTACGTACTGACCTGTTTTTTCACAGTATTCGCAAACACGTTTCGGCAGGTTGCCTGATGCCTCAAACGACTTATCGTCAACGTTAATAAAGCATTTAAAGGGCTTGGCGGCAAGCGCCTCTTTTTCGAGAACGTCAAACCCTACATCGTCACCCTCACGTTTCCACTGACGGCGCGATTCCTGAATAAGCCACAGCCCCATAATGTTTTTAAGAAAACGGGTAGTATCCTCAAAACCGCCCTCGTTGGTGAAGTCGGCATTCATAGCATCATCGGTAAGAATCGGAGTTTTGCTTTCAATGCCGAAAAGACTCCACGTGCCGCAACTTATGTAAACAAAATCGTCCGAAATACTCGGTGTTGCCGCTACCGCGGAAGCGGTATCGTGACCTGCTACTGCAATTACGGGCACTTTATCGCAACCGAGTTCTTCGCATATAGCATCGGAAAATTTGCCGTATTCACTGCCGGGCTTTAACATCGGCGCGAAAATTCTTCTTTCAAGACCTAATTTATCTATAAGTTCAAAATCCCAATCTTTCGTAACGGGATTTAAAAGGTTTGAGGTTGAAGCGATACTTGCTTCCTCGTGAATTTCACCCGTAAGCATATAAGCAAAGAGGTCGGGCATCATAAGCATTTTTTCGGCGCGGGCGAGAGTTTCGGGCTCATAGTACTTTAAGTACATAAGTTGGTAAATGGTATTAAAATGTATGAGTTGAAGTCCCGCTCTTTTGTAAAGTTCCTCTTTTGAAATATAATCTTTAAACACCTTTTCGGGTATGTTATCGGTACGGTTATCGCGGTAGTGAAACGGGTTTGCGAGCAGGTTGCCGTTTTTATCCATAAGACCGAAATCAACGCCCCAGGTATCAATGCTTACCGCATCAAAACCGCCCATATTTACCGCTTTTGTTATGCCGGATTTAATTTCAAAAAATAAACGCAAAACGTCCCAATACATTCTGCCGTTTACAGTAACGGGGTCGTTTGAAAAACGGTGGATTTCTTCCATATTTACTTTGCCGTCTTTAAGGGTTACAAGCATTGCTCTGCCGCTTGAAGCGCCAAAGTCGTAAGCGAGAACTTTTTTCATAGAATCTACCTCTTTTTGCAAAAAATTACAGTTAGATTATACCACGCGTGAAGTGGTTTGTCTATATTGAACTTTTTGCATTTTTAATGTATAATCAGTATATATCAAAACGGAGGAAATTATGGAATCTGATTTATGGGAATACTTAAAATTCACCGATAAGCCGATAGTGTTTTACGGAATGGGCAACGGTGCGGATAAGATATATAACGTCTTGAAATCGCTTGGCAAAGAGCCAAGCGCCGTTTTTGCGACCGACGGATTTGTCCGTAAAAATCAGGTTTACGGTCTTACACTTTCTTCTCTTTCTTATGTTTAAAATAAATTTGACGATATGATAGTATTACTGTGTTTCGGCAGCAGCAGGGAAGAGGTAATAGAAAATGTGAAGCGGATTTCCTCACGGCACGAACTTTACGCGCCCGACGTTCCCGTTTACGGCGACACGCTTTTTACCAAAGATTTTTACTTAAAGAACAAAAGCCGCTTTGACTTTGTGTATGAGCGGCTTGAAGACGATGTTTCAAAAAAGACATTTTGCGATATAATAAACGCTAAAATAAGCGGGAAAACGGAATATCTTTTTGATTGTGAAACCGATAAAGATGAGCCCTACCGTACTTTTTTAAAACTTAATGACAGTGAGATTTTCGTTGACCTCGGGGCATACAGGGGAGATACCGTTTCGGAGTTTTTAAGCCGTGTTTCCGATTACAAGGCAATATACGCGGCAGAGCCGGATAAAAAGACCTTTTTAAAACTTGAAAATGTGCTTAAAGGTTTGAAAAACGTAAATCTAATAAATGCCTGCATTTCGGATAAATGCGGTAAAGAGCCGTTTTGTATGAACGCGTCCCGCGGCTCTTCAAATAAAGAAAATGCCACGTTGTGCGACAGTCTTACATTAGACAGCATTACCGATAGGGCAACTTTTATAAAAATGGACGTTGAGGGTGCTGAGGCAAAGGCAATTTCGGGTGCAAAAAACCTGATATACAACTCTAAGCCCAAAATGCTTATATCCTGCTATCACAAAAGTGAGGACTTATTTTTACTGCCCGAAAAGGTATTGAGCATCAGAAACGATTATAAAATTTATATGCGCCACCAAAGGAGTCTTCCCGCGTGGGACACTTGTTTCTACTTTATATAGTTGTTTTACTTGACATAATGCCAATATAATGTTAAAATTATAATGCTAAATTATTGTGTTTAGGTTGAACTTTGGCGAATTTCGGCATAAACGCAGATAAATAGTATGTCGGGGTTTATCGGCAGTCCCCGTTAAATTTCGGTTTGTTCCGATACCAATAGAAAAACTGCCTTATTATATAGGAGGTGCAAAGAATGTCACCAAGCACATTTACTTACGTTATCTTCGGTGTTTGCGCCGTTATACTTGCAGTAATCGGTTTCTTTCTCGGCTCGGCTTATCGCCGCAAGTCCGCAGAAAAGGCAATCGGCTCGGCAGAAGAAGAAGCAAAGCGAATTCTTAACGATGCAATGAAAACCGCAGAAACACGTAAAAAAGAAACATTAATTGAAGCAAAAGAAGAAATCCATCAGTTAAGACAGGATACCGAAAAGGATTTGCGCGAGCGCAGAACTGAGGTACAGCGTCAGGAACACAGACTTCAGCAAAAAGAAGAAACCCTTGACCGCAAGATAGATAATCTTGAAGCGAAAGAGGAAAAGTTGGCAGAGCGCTCGAAAGAAATTGAAGAGCGTATGGCAGAATGTGAGCAGATTAAGAGAAGTCAACTTGATATGCTTGAAAAAATATCGGGCTTCTCAAAAGAACAGGCAAAATCCGAACTGCTCAGTATGCTTGACGGTGAGTTATCCCACGAAAAAGCCGTTAAGATTATGGAATTTGAACAGCAGACCAAAGATGAGTCAGACCGCATAGCGAGGGAGATGATAGGCCACGCAATTCAACGTTGCGCCGCCGACCATTCTTCCGAAATGACCGTTTCGGTTGTTGCATTGCCCAACGACGAAATGAAGGGCAGAATCATAGGCCGTGAGGGTAGAAATATCCGTGCGATAGAGAATGCAACAGGCGTTGACCTTATTATTGACGATACTCCCGAAGCAATAACCGTTTCGAGTTTTGAGCCGATAAGAAGAGAAATTGCGAGAGTAACTCTTGAAAAACTTATTGTGGACGGCAGAATTCATCCGGCAAGAATTGAAGAAACGGTTGCAAAAGCCACCGCAGAGGTAGAAGCGGTTATAAAGCAGGAAGGCGAAAGAGCAATGATAGAGTCGGGCGTAAGCAATTTACACCCCGAACTCATAAAACTTTTAGGCAGACTTCATTTCCGTACAAGTTACGGTCAAAACGTACTTAACCATTCACTTGAGGTATGTCACCTTTCGGGACTTTTAGCGGCAGAGCTCGGCGCTGACGTTACTCTTGCAAAACGTGCGGGATTGCTTCACGATATTGGTAAAGCAATCGACCACGAGCAAGAGGGCTCACATATTCAACTCGGTGTTGAAGCAGCTAAAAAGTATCACGAAAGCGAAACTGTTGTTCACGCAATTCACGCTCACCACGGTGACGTTGAGGCGAAAACGGTTATCGCTTGCATAGTTCAGGCGGCTGACGCTATTTCCGCCGCAAGACCGGGTGCAAGAAGAGAGAATATTGAGAACTACATTAAGCGTCTCGAAAAGTTAGAGGAAATCGCCAATTCCTTTAACGGTGTTGAGGGCTCGTTTGCAATTCAGGCGGGCAGAGAAGTTCGTATAATTGTTAAACCCGAGATGATAAGTGATGACCAAATGACTATTGTGGCTCACGAAATCGCTCAGAAAATCGAAAGCGAACTTGAATATCCGGGTCAGATTAAGGTTAATCTTATCCGCGAAAACCGCGCGATAGACTACGCAAAATAACTTAAAAAATTAAATCCGAGGTAACTTTTAGTTGCCTCGGAATTTTTTATATGTTTATTATTTTGGTATCAAGCAGTTTCTCTGCCGTTTCTTCGTGGGTAATAAGAATAAGTGTTTTATCTTTAAGTACCTCATTTATAACATTGCAACAAAGTATTATGTTATCACTGTCAAGCCCTGTAAACGGCTCATCAAGTAACAGTAAATCAAAATCGTGGGCGAGTGCGCGGGCAAGAGCAACGCGTCGCTTCATACCGCCCGAAAGTTCACTTATATTACTGTTTTCGTAACCCGAAAGACCTAAACGCTCAAGGAAGTATTTTGACCTTTTTTCATCTGAAAACATCTGCACGTTTTCAAGCACAGTTTTAAACGGAATCAGACGGTCTTCTTGAAACACTGTTGAAATTTTTATGTTTTCTTCTGACGTTATACTGCCTTTTTTAACCTTTTCAAGTCCCATAATAAGTCGCAGTAATGTGGTTTTACCTCTGCCAGAGGGCGATTTTATGCATAGGCGGTCACCTTGGTTTATAAGTAGGGAAAAGTCATTAAGTATCTCTTTTTTTGCATTGTAGGAGAAATATACGCTTTTAAATTCAATCATAGTTTTTTCTCCTTTCAAGCAGATATTTTATTCCTTTTTCAAGCGCAATACTTATAACTATAATTACCGCGGTTACGGCAAAAACCTTTTCGTATTCAACTACCGATTTACCCTCCCAAAGTATGTTTCCGAGTGAAATTTTGGTGCGGCATATAACCTCCGCGGCAACACCTGATTTCCATGCAAATCCGAGCCCCGTTGCGGCGGCAGTGGTAAAGTAGGGCTTCACACCTGCAAGCACTATTTTTCTTATTATTTGACGGTCATTCATACCCATTACTCTCGCCATCTCAACAAGCGATTTATCGGTCTTGCTTATGCCGCTTTCAACCTGCGCCCATATAATCGGCAAAACGGTTGAAAAGGATATAAAAATCGGTATGTAGCGGTTACTTATCCAAAGGTAGATAAGTATAATAAACGATGCAACCGGCACCGCTCTTACCGTTTTGAGTATGGGGTCAAAAAGCGCCTTAAATAACGGTATATATGAAGAAAGTACCGCACACAAAAAGCCGATAACTAAGGCAAGTAAAAATCCTGCGCTTATCCGCAAAATTGACATTATAACGCTAAACCAAAAATCACTTTGAGTGCTAAAATGCACAATGCCCGATACGGTTTGCCTTACGTTAGGTATGGGTATCATTAAGCTTGCATTTGCAAAATGAGTAACAATATCCCATATTGCAAGCCAAAATACTATTACCGCAATACCTTTTATAATGCGTAAAGTTTTGCTTTCTTTTTTATTTCTTCTCATAATAAAAATCTGCGCTTGGCAATTTTCCCCCTACCGACTTTGGATTTTGCTCATACATAACCTTTAAATATCCGCTTAAATCTTTTTTCATTTCTTTACCCGAAATAAATGTAATACCGCACTCCGGTATTGACTTTTTTGCTACTGCCGCTTTCGGAATAATACCTTTTTGTTCGCATAGTAAAGCGGTAGTGTCAATATCGCTTTTAGCGGCATTTACGGAGTCTTCATACTCTTTTAAAAAGGTTTTAACGGCGTTGGGATTATTCTTTATAAAGTTGTTGTTTGCAATAATGCAACCCATAACAAGTGCACTGTCATTTGAGATTTTTTTCCACTCATTACCCATATCAAGCACCTTTTTCGCTTCGGGGTTACTTAAGAGCAAACTTGTGGCAACAGGCTGCGGCGCCATTATAACGGCATCGGGATTTTTAGACCATACGGTAAGCAGTTCACTGCCGTCACCTAAAAAATTTATATCAAGGTCGCTTTTAGGGTCTAATCCGTTGCTTTTTAAAACGTAATTCAAAATATATTCGGGATTTGCACCCTGACCTATTGTGTAAAGTGCTTTGCCTTTAAGTTCCGAAACACTTTTAATATCCTGCTTTGAAAGTAGAGAAAGCACACTCGCGGTGTTAACGGCAAGCACCGATATTTTACCGTTTGTTTTGTTAAAAAGGGTAGATGCAAGGTTTGTCGCAACCGCCGCAATGTCCGCTTTACCGTTAGATACAGCGGCTATAATTTCGTCATTTGAAGCGGTGAGCGTTACATTGTATTTAAGTTCGGTTTGACCTTTATCGGCTTTATCCCATAAATTAAGCGAGCCGATACCCGTAGGGCCAGAAAGTACAAACAAATTAACGGTTTTGGTTTCACTTTTTGACGTACCGCCCTTTGAGCAAGCAGTAAGAGTGAGCACAATAAAAAGAGTAAGTAATAAGCAAATGATTTTTTTCATAAAATTTCAATTCCTTTTTCGTTTTTAATGATAAGTTTTTTGCTTTCAAGATTTTGTAAAGCCCTGTAAAGACTTGTTCTGCCTATACTCAAAGTTCTTGCCATACTAGAATAGTTTATCGTTTGGCAATTACCGTTTTCGATTAAATAGGCGTAAACCTTTGACTCAACACCGTCTGCGGTAAAAAGAGAAATCTTTTTATTTAAAAACCTTATTTTTGCGGATAAAAACTTTATATAGTTTTCGGCAACCGCAGGGTATTTCGCAAACAGTTTTTTAAGCACTTCTTCACTTATAAACAGCACCTTACAGTTAGTATTTGCATATATGCGGCTAATATAATTTTCACTTTCGCCGAATACTGCCGCCGCACCGAAAACATCACCCTTATTAAAAGTTTTAAGCATAGCATTGTCGGAGTTTATCGGTAGTGCCGTAAGTTTGCCCGAAATTACTATTCCTATTGCTTTTTCGTATTCTTCGGAGTTGTAAACCGTATCACCTTTTTTGTAACTTTTAATTGACTTTGTATCTATAAGTTTTACAGCCCCCGGCACACCGTTGAATAAAAATAAATTGTTTATTATTCCGTTTTCTAAATCTTTCATAACGCACCTCAAAACTGTACCGTTTGGTACAGTTTTATTATAATAGTAAACTGTTATATTGTCAATAGGAGACAAATAAAAAAAGTCAAAAAACTACATTTCACTCTAAAATAATGAATTTTGGATAAAAAGGTAAAAAACATTGCCGGCATACTGACGTATGTCGGCAATGTTTGAAGAAGTTATTCACCAAAAGCAGATTCTAAGGCAATTCACCTTAATTGAATGTGCCTTTCGAGAAGTGTTATTATTTTATCTTCTATGTTTATTCATATTTGGACATAGTTGCTAATATACGACAAGTTCCGAACAAACAGTTAAACCATAAATCGTTTCTTGCCTGTTCCGTTTCCATCCAATGAGTAGGTATTTTGCCGTTTTCTTCCTTCATAACGGTGAGTTGATTTGCAAGGGCTTTAGCTTTTGCAAGATACAGTTCTTCACCGGTTGCCTCGTAAAGTGCAAGGAAATCATTTGCTATATTTGAAGTTGAGGCATCAATGGGTACGTACCACTTATACTGTTCAAGTCCTGCAGGGGTAGGCCACTTTGAACTGTTCCACTCACCGCCGCATATTTGACAGTGACACCACGGATTATGACGTTTCCATACTACAAACTGGTCTTCGATAAAACGCATAAGTTCTTTTGCAAGTTCTATCATTTCCGGTTCGTCTGCACGGTATTTAGTGATATATTTTAAAATTGCACCAGGTGCATAATGACTTAAATTTGAATAGCTTACCGAAACGGCAGCATCTTCAAACTGTCCCTCCCAGTTATATGCGGGAAGCATATTTTTCATCGCGTAATCCATTGCGTTATCGCCCAAATTTTTCCAACGTACGTCACCGGTGTTTTCATAAAGTGCCATAAGAAACGGTACAAGTACTTCGGCGGTTGAAATATAGTTACTTCCTACGGGTTTGCCGTCAGCCATTGAGCGGATAAGATACCAACTTCCGTTTTCTTCAACGTTTTCAAGGTAATACTGACCAATATTAAGTGCTTCGTTAAAATACTTTTTATCGCCGGTTGCATTGTAAAGGGAAAGATACATCCTTCCGGCACTTGCCGGATATGTCATCATTATGCAACCTTTTCTCTTTTCCGCGTTATGCCAGTTCCAAGTACGTACACCGTATTTATCCGGATCAGGACAAAAATCAAAATCGTATGTTGGCGGCAAGTTTCTTAACGGCACATCACCTCTTGGCGTGATGCTTATAAGAAAATCTGCGGCATTTACGGCAATTTTCATGGCGGTTTCTTTATTTTCCGGACATATAGCGGCATACGATAACATAGCATTTGCCATTCCGCTCACCATTTTGCTTGGATAAACGTTTAGGTCATAATATGGGTCGGGTTTACCGTATTTGAGCCAATACTGAACAAAATCTTGACTTAATGCATATTCGTATCCTTTAATGGCACATTCTTTGTATGAACGCACGGCAGACGGTGGATCGGAAGGGAATGAAGCAAGCTTAAAAAAGGTACGTGTGCCGACTGTTGCAAGGTCTTTGCCGTTAACATCTATAGCAGTGACTGTAAGTGTTACCACACCTTCAGGTAATTCAGCCCAAATCGGTGTCAGTAAAGCACAGCAACTTTCTGCTTCAAATGTGTGCTTGACGTTTTTTTCGTCAATGGCATCAAAGCGGTAGCGCTTATTGCCACGGATTTCCGTAAAATGGAAAGCGGGAACGTACATAAACTGACATGATTCAACATTCCAGAACGGACGCTCGCCCGGTATACCGTATCTTACAGTGGTTTTTTCTGAACAACATTCTTCAAAAGCTTTTTTCGCAAGTTCTGTATTTGTCATAATTTCTCCTTTAAATTCACCAAACGGTTTTGTTTACAGAAATTATAAAGGATTGTAAAAGAAAAATCAATATCAAAAAGTCACTTAAATCAATAAAACATGCTCATAATCACACTTATTGACTGCAATTTCATCACTTTGTTTTCTGTAAAAAAGTGAATGAGTGAAAATCAGAGTGAAAAATATCTTAACACAGAACACAATAGTGATATATTATAAATGACAAATACAAACGTTTGCAAAGCGAGGCATTGAGATGAACATTCGCACATTAAAACAAATTGCGGAAGAACTTGGTCTTTCTATCTCTACGGTTTCCCGTGCTGTAAACGGAAAGAGTGTAGTTAAAGAAGAAACGCGCCTTAAGGTAATGAAATTGGCGGAAAAATATGCTTACAGTCCTAACGAGGTTGCTCGTGCTTTGCAGAAATCCTCAACTCAGATGATTGCAGTTGTACTTCCGGATGTGTCGGAAACATTTTTCGGCACCATTGTAAATGAAATAGATCGTGTTGTATCGCAGAAAAAATATATGCTGATTCTGGCAGATAAAGAACCTGTAAAAGGATTGCACTTGATTGTTCCGGCACAACGGGTATTGTGCTTTAGAATGGATCTGCCGTTCGGTGAGGAACAGTATCGGATTCCTTTTTGGTCAGTATTCGTTGGAACTTGAAAGCGATATTCTCGTTTGTGCAAGTTTCGGAAGACTTGACCGAAGATATAATCTCGGATACTATGTAACCGGTTATTGTGCAAAATAGCCATGAAAAGATTTACACTTTATTCAGATTTATTGCCTGAAAAAGTCGAGGATTATATAAAACTTCATTCAGAGCCATGGCCTGAACTAATGGCATTACTTGAAGAGTTCCATATACATCATTATTCAATATCGGTAAGAGGTACGCAGGTATTTACTTATTACGAATATACAGGCAATAATTATGAAGCAGATATGGATTATATGGATAAAAGTGAAATAATGCAATCTTGGTGGAAATTCTCAAAGCCCTGCTTTTTGCATCATGACGTAGGACATTATTATGCTAACATCAATGAAGTATTTTACAAGGAATAATAAGGTGAAGAATTAAAAAATCGGTGATACGGTATCACCGATTTTTTATTGTCTTACAACCGATAAAAGTCGTTTTTGCTTAATTGGTATAATATTTATCTAATCGATTTCTTTTCCGGTGCAAACATAATGTCCTTCCTGAATGGCGGCAAATGTAGCAACAGCGCATGTAATAATTATCAGTACCGTAACCGCTTCCTGCGGAAAGTTGCCGATACAAAGCGGAACACAAAACAAAAGAACACCGCAAATTTTATTCATAACAGTATGTTCAAAAACTAACTGTTTATAAATAATGAACCCGCCGAGAAGGTTGATTGATTTAATGATTGCAATAATTATAATCCATACAATAATCCATATCGGAACAGGTACCGCACGAACAATCTTTATTATAACAGATACCGTAAACACAGTGTCTGCTGTTGTATAAAGT